>JBJKQC010000092.1:0-11662 GCA_046705745.1 Dehalococcoidia bacterium | reverse complement strand
ACAGTTACCACTCACTAGTTACCGCGCCGCGGCTGAGAAAAACTTTGCGCGACTGTGTCGCGCCAAAATATCCTTGCACCTGTCCGTAGACAGGCGGGTCTCGTTTCGCTGCCGCGGTTTGCTGCGGGTCATTTTCGCGTTTGCTGCGGCCTTGCTGCGCGTCCGATGCGCTTTGCTGCGCCTTTGCTGCGGTTCCGAGGTGTCTGTCGTGTGCATGACCAACACCGTGCGGTCCAGATGCCGTCTCTGGATCCCACCCCCGCTGCTTACTGTCGCAGACCCCGGCTGGCCGGTGGCTCACCGCTCACCGTTCACTGCGGCGTGCTGGAGAAAAATTGCACGAATGCTTCGCGTCACAATTCCCGTACACCAGGCCGTGGTCACGTAGAAAGCACCCAGGTATTGCGTGCGTTGCGGATGATTTGCGACTCATTCGCGGTTAATTTGCACATCATTTGCGGGTGTCTTGCGACTTGTTGCGGATCTGCCGCGGTTGCCGCTCCCGCTCGGAGGTACCACGAACGCGACGTGACCTTCCAGGCGACCTGCATCTTTTCGTCGAAGGAGAGTCCACTCCTCACCCCGTTCCTGCCGAAGGCTATCCGCAACAACCATGCCAAGCGGGATCGGCCGCTTTGGCCGGACCCGCCTCTCGCGCGGGCGTGGGACAATGCGTTACTCTAGGCAATGCATCCTCCACTATTCCCTGCCGAGCGCACACGTCTCATCCAGAGCATAGCCTTGCAGCTCTACACTGTTACCGACCTTGCCGAATATGTGAAGGGCGCCTTGGAGCGCGACCCGAACCTCCGCGACCTGTGGGTGACGGGCGAGGTGTCCAACTGCACCCGGTCCGTGGCCGGCCACTGCTACTTCACCATCAAGGACTCCGGAGCGGCTTTTCGCGCGGTGCTGTTCCGCGGCAACGTAGGCGAGGAGCATCTAGATAACGGAGCGCAAATCAACGCCCACGGACGGGTCTCCTTCTATACCGTTCGTGGCGACACCCAGTTCTATGCGGACACGGTGGTCCCAGCGGGCATGGGCGCCCTTGCGGCGGAGTTCGAGCGCCTCCGCGCGCAGCTCGAAAAGGAGGGGCTATTCGATGTGTCTCGGAAGCGGCCGCTGCCTCCTTTCCCCAAGCGTATCGGCGTTGTGACATCGGAGCGCGGCGCTGTTATTCATGACATCGAGAACGTCCTGAGGCGGCGATATCCGTTGGCGGAGAACGTGCTCTGCGCGGCGACGGTCCAAGGGGATGGAGCTGCTCCGGAGATCGTGGACGCCATACGGACCTTGAACACCGAGGATGACGTCGATGTGCTGATCGTCGGACGCGGCGGTGGGTCCATGGAGGACCTTTGGGCCTTTAACACGGAACTGGTCGCTCGGGCCATCTACGCCAGCCGCATCCCAGTGGTCAGTGCCGTGGGCCATGAGTCGGACTACACCATCGCGGACTTCGTGGCAGACTACCGTGCGCCGACGCCATCGGCCGCCGCTGAAGCCGTGTCGCCAGACATCGCGGCGCTCAACACCGAAGTCCTCACCTTAGTGCGGCGCGGGTACCAGGCGGCGTCCAATCTCATTGCTCGTCATGCCCAGCAAGTAGAAGGGTTGGTGGAGCGCATGCGGTCCCGGTTACCGGACACAGCCTTCCAACGCCAGCGCGTGGACGATGTCCTGGAGCGCGGCAAAGCGGCGCTCATGGGCTTGGTGCGGTACCGCTGGGAGCAAGTCAACGGTCTGGAGCAGACCCTCGCTGCGCTCAATCCGGCGGGTGTGCTGGCCCGTGGCTTTGCTGTACTCACTGATTTGCAGACGAATCGGACGGTGATTTCTGTCACGCAAGTGGTCCGGGGTGATATCGTTCGTGCGACGGTGAGCGACGGTAGCTTTGAAGCCGAAGTGCAGGACGTGTCAGACACTGGGGAGGCCGGGCCCACATGACGAATGGCGGAAAAGCCGTTGCATTCGAAGATGCCTTCAACCAACTTCGGGAAACGGTGCAGGCACTGGAGGCCGGGAGCCTGTCCCTGGATGAGGCGACCCGGCTGTTTGACAAGGGCATGCGGCTTGCCAAGACATGCAACGAGCTCCTGTCCGCGGCCGAGCTGCGCATCACACGGCTTCAGCGCAGCTTCGGCGAGCAAATGGCCATGATCGCATCCATGGACAACGACGAAGCCGAAAACTATGAAGAAGAGGGAGAAGAGGAAGCGTGACCATGCGCGGCGATTTTCACATGCATACCTACTTCTCTCGCGACTGCATGACTTCGCCCGAAGCGTTGGTGAGGCGTTGTCAGGATGTCGGCCTCAACTGCATTGCCGTAACGGACCACAATAGCATTCGAGGTTCACAGGCGGTAAAAGCCATCGCCCCATTCATGGTTATTCTGGGCGAAGAGATCAAATCGACCGCCGGCGAGGTCACCGGGCTGTTTCTGAAAGAGGAGATCAAGCCTGGCCTCTCACATGTAGACACCGCTAAGCGCATAAAGGACCAGGGAGGGCTGGTTTCCGTCCCACATCCCTTCACCGGCCTCGGCCGGTCGTCCCTGGCCCGCGAGCCGCTAATGGACATACTTCCCTACGTTGATATCGTGGAGCGCTTCAATGCACGGACTATGCAGCGCCAATTGAACGAACAAGGCCGCCGTTTCGCGGAGGACCATGGCTTGGCAGCGACGGCGGTAAGCGACTCTCACACCCTGGGCGAGTTGGGCCGAACGTACACGGAGTTTCCCGAATTCGATGGAACGCCGGAAGGGTTTATCGCCGCGCTCAGGGAAGCGCGTTACACAGAGCGGTACGCTCCCAAGACTGTGCACTTTTACAGTGCCGTGAACAAACTACGCCGCAGCATATTCCGGGTGCGCTAGTGCCAGCCTCCCGCCCCTTGCGAATCGGCTGGTTCACGGCAGGCCGCGGTCCGGGCTCGCGTGGCATGTTCGAGCACGCTGTCCAGGCTATCGAGGACGGCTCGCTCAACGCGCGCATCGAATTCGTGTTCATGCATCGTGAGCGCGGCGAGGGCGAGGGTAGCGACTCTTTCATGGTCCGGGCCAGATCCCTCGGGATTCCCGTCCTCACGTTCTCATCGTACCGTTTTCGGCAGGCGAAAGGCGGGAGTTTCGCCGAGCACCGCGAGGAGTACGACGCTCGGGTGCTGGACCTCTTGTGCCCGTATTCCGTGGATGTCGGGGCACTCGCCGGTTATCTCTTGATCCTTGGACCGCAGCTTACTCGCGCTTTCAAGTGCGTCAACCTGCACCCTGCCCTGCCCGGTGGGCCGGTGGGCCTTTGGAAAAAGGTCATCTGGGACCTCATCGAAACCCGGGCCCAAGAAACAGGTGCAATGACGTTCTTGGTCACGGACGATCTGGACAAGGGACCGCCCATCGCCTACGCCCGCTACTCGCTACGCGGACCGCGCTTCGACACGCTATGGGAAACGATCAAAGGCCGAACCGTCGCGGAGCTCCGCGAGCAAGCCGACGAGGAGCAGCCGCTCTTCGCCGCTATACGCCAGGAAGGCTTACGGCGCGAGCCCGTTCTCTTGACCGAAACGCTGAAGGCCATCGCGAAGGCTGAGGTGTCATTGGAACGGGGCGCGGTTGTCGATGCCCACGGAATTCCCATCAAACCAAGGGACCTCACCCTTCAGGTGAACGGAGCCCTCGCCGCGAACCCCTAACGGCCCTCCGCCCAAAGGTTCCTACCATCAGTGGGCAGTGGGCAGTGGGCTATAGGAAGGACAACGCCTCTCAAATCGTGACCTACCCTATCCATCGTTGCAGGCCAAGCCTTGACACGGCCGCTGACTGCCATTATTGTTCGCGCACTTAGCGGCCACGGGAACCGTGGCTCGCAACGGGTCATGACACGAAGCGGAGGAAGTGACAATGAGATTCGTTAGACCCTTCATTCTAACTGCCGTGTTCATGATGAGCGCACTGGCACTAGCTGCTTGCGGGCAGACCGCGACACCCACACCGACGGCAACGGCAACGGCTTCGAGCGCTGGCCAGACACCGCAGCCAACACCTACCGCCTCGACTGGCCAGACCTCCGCGTCCACCGGTACGCCAACACCCTCCTCTGACGCCGCCTCATATTTCAAAGGTAAAACTGTCAACTTCGTCGTCGCCTTCTCGCCAGGCGGCGGCTACGACGTGTTCTCCCGCATAGTCGCGAAGGTACTCCCCAAGTATCTCCCTGGCAACCCGCGCGTCGTCGTGTCGAACGTGACGGGCTCAGGAGGACAAGTAGGCCTGACTCAAGTAATGAAGGCGCCCCCGAACGGGCTGACCGTGACCATCGTCCATCCCCGCTTCATCGAGCGCGAATTGGTTGGCATCAACGTCCCCAGCTTCGACCTCAATACCGTCAACTTCATCGGGGCAGTCGGCGCTCCCATCACCGATGCCCTCTATGTCAACAGGAAAGTCGCCACCTCGTGGAGCGCGGTCGAGGCGCTGGGCCGGCCTATCACAGTCGGCCAGACTTCGCCGGGCTCGACGGCCGAGCTGGGGGCCCGTTTCGCGTCGCTCTTGGGCGCTCCCATCAAGATGGTCTACGGCTACGGCGGTACGGCCGAGATCGCTGCGGCTTTTGACCGGGGTGAGCTGGACGCAGTGACTTCCGCTGGCGCCTATAACGTGGTCCCACGGCTATACCCGGACTGGATGACGAATCACACCATTGTTCCGCTCTTCTGGTGGGGTCCCAGTACGCAACTCAATCAAGAGCCTGACGTCACCCAATTCACGGACTGGATGAACCAACTAGGCTCCCCCATCCCGCCCAATGTCATGGATGTCGTCCACCCGACCACCACGCAACGCGCTGCGTACAACCTAGCGGTAACCGTGGAAGACGAGATGTCGCGGCTCATCATCCTTCCCCCCGGCGTTCCGGATGGTGTTGTCAACGCATGGCGGCAGGCCGTGAAAGAAGTGGCGAATGACAGTGAGTTCAAGCAACTGGCCGGAGCGGCGGGCTATGACACGGGTTACGGCGACCCAATCAAAATGCGTCAAGACCTCAATGACAACAAGAGTGCGCTGCAAGACCCGGCCGCCTTGGACATGTTCAAGACGCTTGTTGGAGGCGTGAGCTAGTGGAAGCAGCGCGGAGAGCCTATTCGATATGCCGGACCCCACCCGAAAGGCCCAAGGCAGGGCGTCGGTGAGGTCAGGCGATCGGTCACCGGATAGGCTTCCAAGCGGTCATATGTTGGGTAGGTAGATAGTCTTACAGTGCAGCAGAAAGCCCTCGCGTTGGCGAGGGCTTTCTGCTGCACTGCCCAACCCAATAAGGATCCCCGATAAGGGTTCAATGCGGTTGGAGAAGCGCCGTGGGCGGACGGCAATACTACAGTCCGCCTACGGTAGCACGAGCAACAAGAATGAAAGGGGTCGAGAGGAGCTAAGCACTCTTGGCAGCACTATCGCGAGCTTCCAGCTCAACCAATTGTCCTGCCGAGGTGAGCAGCCGCGGGTAAAGCATCCTGTCCGACGGGTCCGCGTCAATGGTGCACCGGCGCACCTGTTGCAAGGACGGCAACTCGAACATCACGTCCAACAGTGCTTCCTCGATGATGGTCCGTAGTCCCCGGGCACCGGTCTTGCGGCTCATCGCCAATATGGCCGCGTTCTCCAAGGCGGCCTCCGTGAAAGCCAACTCCACGCCATCCAGCGCGAAAAGGTGTTGGAACTGCTTCACGACCGCATTCTTAGGCTCGGTGAGCACGCGCATCATGGACCCCTTGTCCAGTCCATGCAAGCTAACGCAGACGGGTAAGCGCCCTATGAGCTCTGGAATGAAGCCGTATTCCAGCAGGTCCTCCGGTGCAATGGCGCTTCGGATTTCATCCTCCGTACCACTGCCTGTGTCTGACGCGCGAAAGCCCATCCTGTGGTTAGATATGACCCGCCTTGCGATGATCTTCTCGATGCCGTCGAAAGCCCCGCCGCATATGAAGAGGATATTGTCCGTCTTGATCTGCAAGAACTCCTGCTGCGGGTGCTTGCGTCCACCTTGCGGCGGCACGTTGGCCACGCACCCTTCGATGAGTTTCAGCAGCGCCTGCTGGACGCCCTCTCCTGACACGTCCCGAGTAATGGAAGGGTTGGCACCCTTTCGCGCCAGCTTATCTATCTCGTCGATGTAGATAATCCCGTGCTCTGCCCGGGCGATATCGTAGTCAGCGGCTTGAATAAGGCGGAGCAGGATGTTCTCGACGTCTTCGCCAACATACCCGGCCTCCGTCAGCGACGTGGCGTCAGCGATGGCAAAAGGAACGTCCAAGATGCGCGCCATGGTCTGGGCTAGGAGGGTCTTGCCGGAGCCGGTGGGGCCAACCAGCAGAATATTGCTCTTTTGTATCTCCACGTCTCGGGACACGGCATTGGACCAGACGCGTTTGTAGTGGTTGTAGACCGCCACGCTCAGCACGCGCTTGGCGCGGTCCTGACCTATCACGTACTCGTCAAGACGGTCGGATATCTCCTTAGGAGAAAGACCTCGGGAAGGGAGGGCCGGAGGTCCCGGCAGCGTCGTCCCTTCTTCTGTAATGATTTGCTGACAGAGGCGAACGCACTCGTCGCAGATGAATACTCGCCCCGGCCCCGCGATGAGCCTCTTGACGTTCGTCTGTGTCTTTCCACAGAAGGAGCAGACGTGCTCACCGCGTCCCGTGGTGGAACCTGCATTGCTGGGCATCTGCTTTATCGTCCTCGCTTAATTGGATCCCGACTTGATGCCTCCGGCACCAAGCACATCATCGACCAGCCCATACGCCTTGGCGTCCTCCGCAGCCAAGTAGTAGTCCCTATCGGAATCCCGGGCAATTTTCTCGTAGGGCTGACCGGTATGCGTAGAAAGGATTGTGCGGATTTTGTCCTGCATGCGCAGGATTTCTCGCGCGGCAATCTCGATATCCGCAGCCTGACCTTGCGCGCCGCCCATGGCTTGATGCATATGGATAGTGGAGTTGGGCAAGGCGAAACGCTTACCAGGAGTGCCTGAGCACAGCAGCACCGTGGCCATGCTGGCCGCTAGGCCGACACAGATAGTGGACACGTCTGGCTTGATGAGCTGTATGGTGTCGTAGATAGCCAGGCCAGCCGTAATAACACCGCCAGGGCTGTTGATATACAGGTTAATGTCCTTATCTGGGTCCTCCCGTTCCAAGAACAGGAGCTGGGCCACGATCAGGTTGGCAACCTGGTCATTGATAGGCGTACCCAAATACACGATGCGCTCTCTGAGCAGCATAGAGTAGATGTCAAAGGCACGCTCCCCCCTGGCCCCGGTCTCAATGACCATGGGGATGATGTTACGTGGGTCTTCCATTTGCTAGTTGCCTCCCGCTTCTTCCTGCTCCGGCCCCGCCGCCACTTCCGCCCCGTTTTCTTCGTCCACACGCTCTTGCGCTTGTCCAGTAGGCCCAGTAGCGTCGCTGCTCAGCGCCGCAGCGGTCAAGTAGTCCATAGCCTTCCGGTTCAGCAGTACCCGCCGCAGCGAGTCTCGGCGATCTTCGCTGGAAAACAGCTCCCGCACTTCGTCCGCCTGCTCTCCCGCGTCGGCTACGATGCTCTCGACCTCGGCATCGATCTCATCCTCACTCACTGCCAGGCCCTGCTCGCGCGCGACCTCCCGTAGGATATACGCTCGCTTCAGTCGATCCTCAACCTTGGGCCGGGCGTCCGCGCGGACTTCCTCTGGGGATTTGCCCGCCGACGCCAGATACTCCTGGTACTCTTGAAAGCTGACCCGGCCAGACTTGAGGTTTTCCTCTCGGTCTTCCAGGTAGTGATCAAGCTCGTGGTCGATAATAAGCGGCGAAATCTCTATAGTGGCGCCTTCCGCCACCTTGGCAAGGACTGCCTCCTGGTGCTTTGCGTTAACATTTCGCTCCTCCTGCTCGCGCAGGTTCGCGCGGATGCGCTCGCGCAACGCCTCTAGGGACTCAAAGCCCTCGCCGACGCCCTTGGCGAACTCATCATCCAGATCCGGTAACGCTCGCCGCTTGACCGAGTGCACCGTCGCCTCAAAGTGTGCCTTCTTGCCGGCGTACTCCTGGTTCTCAAAGTCTTCGGGCACGTCGAGGGCAAACTCCGTGGCCTCGCCCTGGGGCAGACCTACCAGCCCTTCGTCGAAACCCGGGACCGGAAAGCGGGTACCCTCGCGGGGAATATAGTCGGTGCCTTCGCTTTGGACTATCTCGTGGCGAGTCCCATCTTCCTCTTCGGTCCATCCGTGAACGGTGAGGTTAATGAGGTCGTCCAGCTGGACTGGTCCTTCCACCGGCTCCCAGACCGCGACATCTTGCCGGAGTTGCTGCAGGACGGTGTCGACCTGCTCCTCCGTGATCTCCACCGTGTCCTTAGGCACTCTCACTGAACCGTAGTTGCCCAGGTCCACTGTGGGGACCAGAGGCACCGTCGCTTTGAAGCTAGGCGGGTCAAGTTGCTCAATAGAGACGGAAGGGACTCCGCCCAACTCCAGAGACTCCTGCTCCACCGCCTTAGACGTGACGTCTTGGACCATGAAATCCAAGGCCTCGTTGATCAGGTAGTCACGGCCGTAAAGCCGCTCCACGATCTTGCGCGGCGCCTTGCCTTTTCGGAACCCTGGGATGTTCAAGCGCTGGATAACTTGGCGGTAGGCGCGGTCCAAATAGGGCTCGACATCGTTACTGTCGAGCTCTACGGTGAGGACAGCTTCTCTAGAGGCTTGCGGTTCAGAGGAGACTTTCAAGGGATTGACTCACACCACATGGTTGACAAGTCCTTTATAACACGCTGCCGCCTAGGGCGAAAGGACTTGACAGACCGAGGGGCTAGGCCCGATAGGCTATGTAATGATGGCTTACCATTTATGCTTCCCATTCATTTGGAACCACGTCCACCCATGAGATAGGATAGGGGATGTCCTCCTGGAACGAGGCTCCCTTAAACCTCGGCGACACGCGGCGCAAGAATGCTGTGCCCGCTTGGCGCCGAGCACCAGAAGGAGGTGTGCGCGTGTTTGGACTCATCAGACTCATTCTGAGGTACCTCTGGCTCGCCATCATTATCCTTGGTGTCCGAAAGCTCATGGAAATCGTCCAGGACGGCACCGATGACCTCATTGAGCGGGTGGAGGAAGGCGATGACAGCGGCCTAGTCCGGACTCTCACCCGCTTGCACGATGCTCTCCATCGCCAGCAAAGCCGACAGGCTTCTAAAGGCGACGCCTTCGGCGAGATGTAGACAGCTCTCCGCGCGCAATTGACGGGGTCCCCCAGCTTCGCCGCCCAGCCCGGCCACCGTTTAGCGTGCATCGCGTTTGTGCATCCCGTAGACTGGAAGCGGCCTGCTCATTGTGGGCCGCATCATGGCGCGCCGCTGTTTACGGCCGTGCCAAATCAGGAGATCCTTAAAGTGCTGAAGACCATTGCCTGCGGCGACCTGCGCCTGGAAAACGACGGCCAGGAAGTGACCTTGGCTGGCTGGGTCCACCGACGCCGCGACCACGGCGGCCTCATCTTCATCGACCTTCGTGACAGCACTGGCCTCGTGCAGGTCGTCTTTAACCCGGCCGAGTACCCTGACGCCCATGCCACTGCCGAGCAGTTCCGCAACGAGTGGGTCATTCAGGTGCGCGGCAAGGTCCGTCCGCGTCCAGAGGGGACGGAGAACCCGCATCTGGCCACCGGCCAAGTGGAGGTCGTGGCCGATGGGGCGTGCGTACTGAATGCCGCGAAAACACCGCCCTTCGACGTCACCACCGACGCTTCCGTGGACGAGATGCTGCGCCTGCGGTATCGCTACTTGGACCTGCGCCGCCCTGGCCTGCGCGACAACATTCGCCTGCGCCACCGTATTGTGAAGTTCATCCGCGACTACCTGGACGAGCGCGGGTTCGTCGAGGTGGAAACGCCCATCCTCATCAAGAGCACGCCGGAGGGCGCAAGAGACTACCTCGTGCCCAGCCGCATCAAGCCCGGGAGTTTCTATGCGCTGCCGCAGTCGCCTCAGCAGATGAAACAACTGCTGATGGTCTCCGGCATGGACCGCTACTTCCAGATCGCCCGTTGCTTCCGCGATGAGGACCCACGGGCCGACCGCCAGCCTGAGTTCACGCAACTAGACCTGGAAATGGCCTTCGCGGAGCCGAAGGACATCATCGACTTGATGGTGGACCTGTACGTGAAGCTGTCACAGGCCGTTGCACCCCAGAAGAAGCTGCTCCTGCCGGTGCCTCGCATTCCCTACGCCGAGGCCATGGCCAGGTACGGCAGTGACAAGCCGGACCTGCGCTTCGGCCTGGAGATAGCGAATTTCACCGACCTGCTAGGGCCCACGGAGTTTCAGGTCTTCGCCAGCGTCGTCAAGAGCGGCGGCATGGTCAAGGGTTTCGCCGCCACGGGCATGGCTGACACCCCACGGCGCCAGATTGACGAGATCATCGCTCTCGCCCGGACCTACGGGGCCGCCGGCCTCGTCACCATAGCTCTCGACGGGTCAGCCTCATCTTTGGACGGCCTCACGGCTGAGCAAGTACGCACTCAGGCCCGCGCTCTCTCCATCGACGAGATGAAGGCCATGGCCAAGCGCGCGGGCGCCAAACCGGGCGACCTTCTGCTCATTGCAGCGGGACCACAGGCCAAGGTGGAGCCCGTCCTCGGCCAACTCCGGCAGCACATCGGCCAGCGCCTCGGCCTGACCGACCCCGATGTACTTGCTTTCTGCGTCATCACCGACTTCCCGCTCGTAGAGTGGGACGAGGACGAGAACAAGTGGGACTTCGTCCATCACCCCTTCACATCACCCAGGGACGACGACTGGCCGCTGCTGGAGACGGACCCGGCCAAAGCACTTTCCAAGGCGTATGACCTCGCCTGCAATGGCAGTGAACTAGCCGGAGGAAGCATCCGTATCCACCAGCGCCGTCGGCAGGAGCAGGTCTTTCGCCTACTGGGCTACACGCAAGAGCAGATGGAGGAGCGCTTCGGTCACCTACTTGAGGCGTTCGACTATGGCGCGCCACCCCACGGCGGGTTTGCTGGCGGCATCGACCGGCTCACCCTAACGCTATCGGACTGGGGCCGTTCCATCCGTGACGCCATAGCCTTCCCCAAGACCCAAGAGTTCGTCGACCCCCTCTTCGGCTCGCCGTCGCCAGTAGACCCGGCGCAGCTCAAGGAGCTGCACATCGCCATTGTCCAGCCGCCTATCGCAACGGCGAAGCATGCGGAAGGCTAGCCGGGCCTGCCATCCCTCCATGGAGCATGGCTCGACAGCACGTCAGAATCGTCCTCTCCATATAGATCGCCAGAGAAATGTCGTTGGTCCAAAAACCCTCGGTCTTCGGTTCGTTCGACAACTTCCTTCCAGAGCCTCGGGGCGAACGAACTGAGGACGGAGGCCACGCCAATATTCACCGGCCACCCAGTTGTAGCCCTCCGCTAAGGCACGCTAATGCGGGCCCTGCTGGCAGGCGCCTGGCACATTGCCTGCCGGGTAGCGGAATATCGCGGACCGCAGGTCGCCTTCCGGATAAGGGGGGGCACGGCTCGACCGTCGTTGGCAACGATCTTCCCTAGGGTGTCGTCGACGCGATCGCCGTTAATGAATGGCGGTGTCGCCGCCCCGCCTGCGGTCCGCGTG
>JBJKQC010000091.1:0-4353 GCA_046705745.1 Dehalococcoidia bacterium | reverse complement strand
ATGCCAGCCCTGGCTCGGCTGGGAAAGTACGTGCCGCCGTAGAAAGGGCGCCGGTCAGGGGTGACGAAGACATTGAGCGGCCAACCGCCGTGGCCGTGCAACGCCTGCACCGCTTGCATGTAAATGCTGTCGACATCCGGCCGCTCTTCCCGGTCTACCTTGATGGACACCAGGGTCTCATTCATCTTCGCGGCTGTCTCGGGATCCTCGAAAGACTCGTGTTCCATGACATGGCACCAGTGGCAAGCGGCGTACCCGATGCTCACCAACACGGGCTTGTCCTCGGCACGGGCCTTCGCAAACGCCTCGTCGCCCCACGGATACCAGTCAACAGGGTTATAGGCGTGCTGGAGGAGATAGGGGGAGGTCTCGTGAATTAGACGGTTGGGCATGATGTGCCCTCCACTAGGGGCTGTGCGTCCCAGTGTGAGGGCAATAGCGGTAATTGGGTAGGGGCTAATCGAAACTCAAGAACAATCATGTTCAAGAAAAGCAATTGACTCTTACAACCTCGCCAACAGCCACATCACCGCTGCGGCCGTCAGTGGCACGGTGATGTTGTCGTCCACGGGCAGGGGCAGCAGTTCCGCCAAGGCGGCAGTGAGCGCGCCGGGAAGTATCCACCAGGCCAAGGGCACTGCTGGATGCAGCGTCGCAAATGCACCCACGCCTGCGGCAGCAAGCGTGAAGACGGCCGTGCCCAGGAGCGACTTGCCGAATACGCGCAATCGGTGGTCGCGAATACCGACGAGGGCGGCAGCTGGATCACCTACCACTAGAAAGAGCAAAGAGAGTGCAGCGATATCCCGCGGGAACACGAAGACGATGAGAGTGGCCGACAGGACTAAATACGTGGCGCCCGTCACCACCTCCGTTTCCTTGGGCTTGAAGAATGGCAACAGTTTGACCATCCGCTCGTTTAGCTCGGGTGCCAGCGCGCGGCCAAGCTCGCTCAGGACGCCCGCTATGGAAAAGGCTATAAGGCCCCAGAGGACCCATTCCGTGGGCAATAGTAGTATGGCAAGTGGGATACTGGCCCCGATGACGAGGTGGAAAAAGCGCCGTGGCCAGAATGACGGTGCGACGGGAGGCTCGTAGATGAACTCGTGGATCGGCTCGGGGAGCTTGTTTTTCACAGGGCGCCTCACGGTCGGCGCCTGCCGCGCCCGCCCGTTTGGAGCAGCCTACCGACGGGCCGCTCGCGTCATGGTACGCAGCTTGCTCACCAGGCCCGCAACCGCATCCACCACGTAGTCCATTTCGGCCTCAGTGTTGTCGGGGCCGACGGTCAGACGCAGGCTGGACCGCGCCATAGTGTCGGACAGCCCGAGCGCCAGCAGCACGTGAGAAGGCTCCAAGGAAGCTGCGGTGCATGCGCTGCCGCTGGAAGCAGCCACGTCGGCCAGATCCAAGCCCATGAGCAACGGCTCCGCTTCCACGCCTGGGAAGCAGAAGTTGGCGTTATTGGGCAATCGGCGCTCCATATCGCCGTTCAAGCGGGCGTCAGGCAACCTTTCCACGATCCCGTTCACCAGCCGGTCCCGCAGCGCTCGGCATTTGGCAGACACTACCTCGCGCCGATGGTCGGCTGATTCCAAAGCCACACTCATGCCGACGATGCCCGGCGTGTTCTCCGTCCCGGCGCGCCGGTCCCGTTCCTGCGCTCCGCCGACCTGCGTGGGCACATAAGGCGTGTTGCGCCGGAGGTACAGCAACCCCACGCCGCGCGGACCGTTAAACTTGTGGGCGGACAGGCTAAGCATGTCCACGCCCAATGCATTCACGTCTAGGGGCAGCAGGCCTGCGGCCTGAACGGCATCGGTGTGCATCACTATGGTCAGCTTGTGCTCTTGGGCGTACGCCTTCACGCGCTGAGCAATTTCGGCCACCGGTTGTACGGTGCCAATTTCGTTGTTGGCCAGCATCACGCTCACCAGGACCGTTTCCGGCGTCAGTGCCTCCGCCACGCGGTCCGCTGGCACGATGCCGTCGCTTCGCGGCGGGACATAGGTCACACGAAAGCCGAGCCGCTCCAAGAGTCCTGCCGCGTGCAGCACCGCATGGTGCTCAATGCTCGTAGTGACGATGTGGTCGCCTTTGCCCCGCAGGGCCAGCGCAGCCCCCATGAGCGCTGCGTTGTCCGACTCGGTGCCGCCACTGGTGAAGACAATCTCGCCGGCGCGGGCATGCAAGACCCTTGCGCACCGTTCGCGGGCCTCGTCGATAGCCTGCCGCGCCTGCTGTCCGAGGCGGTAGAGGCTGGAAGGATTGCCGAACCGCTCGGAAAAATAGGGCTGCATCGCTGTCAGCGCCTCTGGGGACAGCGGTGTCGTCGCGGCATGGTCCATATAGATAGTTGCATGTCGGTCGTTAAGCGCCATATCGGAATTTTACCATCCGGGCTTCCCTGGCCCTTGCCGGTGGTTGCCTGTGAACATACCCATCCGGGTGCGAACAAGGTTCAGCATGCGTTCACGGGTCGCCATGCCGACCACCTGGTCCGCCACGACCACGGGCACCTGATTGATGTTCCGTCCCGCCATGGCGTTCAGAATGTCTATGGCCGGGGTGTCCGGCGCCGCCTTGACGGCCTTCTCTAAAGGCACCATGGCGTCCGACACTGATGTGTCCCGCCAATGGTCCCGCGGCACCGCGCTGATGCCTCCCAGGGTGACGATGCCGATTTCTCTATCTGGGCCGGTGACAACGAAGCACCGCCGGCCGCTCGGCATGATGTACCCTTCCACCAGGGTGTCCAGTTTTAGCTGTTGCGGGACTCGGGGGCACTCGGTATCCATCACGTCCCTGGCACGAACGCCGGCAAGGGCATTAGTGAGCTGAAGCTGCTGATAACTCGACCCCGCGGCGTTCTCCAAGAACCAGCCGATCAGCACCAGCCACAGGCCGCCGAGGTTCCCTTCCAGGAATATTTCCAGACCGCCGGCGAACATCAACGCGAAACCGAAGAACCGACCGGCGCCGGCCGCTACCCGAGTCGCCCTGTCGAAGCTTTTCGTGATGCCCCAGACCGCAGCGCGGAGCACCCGGCCTCCGTCGAGTGGAAAGCCCGGCAGCAGGTTGAAGGCCCCCAGGGCCAGGTTGATGATGGCCAGCCACGCGGCCCCCGTGTTGATGTACGGGTTGTTCACAAACCAGGCGATGGCGTAGAAAAGCCCGCCGAGGATGAAGCTGGTGAGCGGCCCCACGAAGGCGATGATGGCTTCCTTCCCCGGACGGTCAGCTTCCTGGGATATATGGGATGCGCCTCCAAAGATGAACAAGGTAATGTTTTCGACGGGTATTCCGTAGCGGATGGATACAAGGCTGTGGGCGAGCTCGTGGACCAAGACGGAAACGAAGAACAGGATGCTGGTAACGAGGGCCACACCCACGCGGGCGCCGATGCTCCACTCGGGATGAAAGCCAGGCTCTCCAAAGACAATGGCGAGGTTGGCTGTGATGAGCGCGAAGATTGCTATCCACGAGTAGTGGATGATGAGGGGTATCCCGGCAACGGTGGCGATGCGCAGGCCCCCGTTCGCCATCCGTTGCGGGCGTTGAGGCTCACCTTTCATCAGGCATCCCCTTTCTTGTTTCTCCAAGGGCTCGCGCCAGCGTGCTAGTTGCCGCAGCGCCAGCACTTGGGTACCAGTGTATTCCCTGTGGAGGCTGAGTGGCGATTGCGGGGCTTAGCGCGTACGCGCCTCAGGCTCCAGCTGAACGTGGAAGTGTGCTAAAAGACACCTCGACAGGCATTTCCGCGAAGCCTATTTGTGGCCGTGGCCCGGCCGAAAGGAACACAGTCCCGTCTACCAGCACTTTTCGTCTCGTGTTTCTGGACCGGCAATGCCACAGCCCCCATCCTAACCTTCCCACCTTCCCCAGTGGGAGGACGGTACACATGGGACCACGTCGGGACGCTCACCGAATACCGGTCGGATATGGCGGTATTTTCGAGAATTGTGGAAGTGTGATTCCTGGCCGTAGACTGCTCGCGGGCAAAATACCGCTATTTCATAGCGCTATGCGCCTCGTGATTCCGCTACCGATAGCGCTATGCAAGTGCGCCTACGGTGCGCATGCGGCGGAGCAGGGAGGCCTGGTAAGGCCGAAATGCTCCGCCGGTGGCGGAATGCGGGCTGGGGGCAGATGGCGTCTCCGTGGCCGTGGTGCGGTGAACAAGCTGTATTATAGCATAAGACGATATGGATATGACAGGATGAGATTGTGAGGAGGCTAGATAGCGAAAGGATGAGACGGAGGGAACGGCCGTACGGTGAGTGGCAGGGCCAGGCTAAGAAACCGAAAGAGGAAGCTTAGCGCCGGGCCTGCCAGACCCGGCCTTCTCGACCT
>JBJKQC010000090.1:0-3977 GCA_046705745.1 Dehalococcoidia bacterium | reverse complement strand
ACTATACTTCGCCCTTAGCGGGGAGGCCGCCGCTGCCGACGTGCCTGCTTAATGAATGTTCTCGAACAACAGCAGCGGACGGCGTCCGGCCCCGGTTCTCCTAGTGCAAACCCTTTCGCACCGCTGCCGCCGGAGCCGCTTTTTGGACCTCATGACACCCGACTATGACGTTGCCGTGATTGGCGCTGGCCCTTCCGGTTCCTATACGGCAGAGTTACTGGCAGCCGCGGGGCATCACGTTGCTCTCCTAGAGAGGGATGCGCAAGCAGGACGGCCCGTCCATTGCACTGGCATCGTCAGCACCGAGTGCTTCGAGCGTTACCGAATGCCAAGGTCTCTGGTCATCCGCGAGGTAGACTCCTTCCTGCTCCGCTCGCCCAGCGGACGCGGCACTCGAATCCAACGTGACACGGTCCAAGCCTACGTCTTGGACCGTGTCGGCCTAGACCAACTCTTCGTGCAGCGGGCAGTCGACGCCGGTGCATCCATCTTGCTGAACACCTCTGTGGAGGACGTCCAATGGACTGGACGTGACGTCATCCTCCAGACTTTTTCCCATGGCAAGCCACATCAGCTGACGGCCCGCGCCGCGGTGATGGCCACCGGCTACGGCGCGCCTCTGGCCCGCAAGGTGGGCATGGCGAATTCTGGCGAAATCGTTAGCGGCTGCCAAGCCGTCGTCAGGGCTGACGGGGTTGACGAGGTCGAGGTCTTCACTGGCCGGGATTACGGCGATGGAGGATACGGCTGGCTGGTGCCGTGGCGGCCGGGATACGCTCTCGCTGGGCTTCTTACGCGCAAGCATACCGTGCGGTACATGAAGGAGCACATCGATCGGCTCCAACGCGAAGGGCGCATCGGCGCCGTACAACAGGTTTTCCGCTGCCGCCCCATCCCATTGAGTGCGACGACACGTGCGGTAGCCAATGGCATACTCGGCGTCGGAGACGCCGTCAGCCAGGTCAAGCCGACCAGCGGCGGTGGCATCTACTTTGGTCTCCTCGGCGCCGGCGCTGCTGCGAGCGTGCTGATGAGCGCGCTTGATCGTGGAGACCTAAGCGCGGCGGGCCTCGCCGCATACGAAAAGGAATGGCGTGGACTCATGGAACCGGAGGTCCGCGCTGGCTATGCCTTGCGCCGAATGCTGGAGCAGATGCCCGACGCAGTGGTCGAAGCCATCCACCGTTTGCTGTCCGTTCCCGGTTTCGCTGCCCTATTGACCTCCTCTGGGACCTTCGATTGGCACAGTGGGCCACTCACCAAGGTGCTCTCTCATTTCGAACGCTACATACAGGTTAGGGGTGTGACCGTATCCTGATCATGGGCACCTTAGAAGCAGCGCAAGCACCTCACATGAGTTCCATGACCGCCCACACTGAAGCCTCGGAAGTCCCCGTCCTCTCGGTCATTGTCCCCACTTATAACGAGGAGGCCAACATCGCTCATATGGCTCACTCAATTCTGGACGTGATGGCTGCCCGCCCGACGGAAGTCATCGTTGTAGACGACAACAGCCCAGACGGCACGGCGAAGGTCGTCCAAGAGCTGGCAACGCGGGACCCTCGTATTCGTTTGGTCGGCCGGCAGGCGAAGCTGGGCCTGGCAAGCGCCGTGTTCGAAGGCTCTCGAGTAGCTCGAGGCGAATTCATCTGTGTCATGGACGCGGACCTCTCTCATGACCCGGAAGAAATCCCGCAGATGTTGGACCTGGCGCAAAGGGGCGCGGACGTGGTAATTGGCTCGCGTTTCGTGCCAGGTTCCAGGTTCGTCGATCAACCTTTAAGCAGACGCATTATCAGTAGCGTGCTGAACTTGGTGGCGCGCTTGGTCTTACGGCTCAGCCCTAAGGACGTCCTGAGCGGCTATGTGCTCTGCCGCCGCCAGCTTCTTATCTCAATGCCAACGCACTATTCCGGGCGTGGATTCAAGTTCCTCCTTGAATTGCTTGCCACCGCACCCAAGTTGCATGTGGAGGAATGGCCAATCCGCTTCAGAGAGCGTCGTCACGGTAAGTCCAAGGCCGGCCTTCGTGAGGCAACCGAATTCGCATGGCTCTGCGCCAGGCTCTTCGGGTGGCAAATGCGCCACATCGGCAGGCGGTAACAGCGGCCGCAGACTCAACGGCCTTCAGTGGTTCGGCGCGCGCGTCGGCGAATGCGGAACGTGGCGATGAAAGTGGCGGGAATGTCTTTCCAGGCCCGCACCTTGGTACCCTCCGCCACATGGTGCCAACGGACAGGCACCTGGGCAACACCGAAGCCATAACGGCATACCTGGGCGAGCACATCCAAGTCAAAGGCCCAGCCGCGCTCTAGGACATGCGGAGCGACAGTCTGCCATGCGGCTGATCTGAATGCCTTCGCGCCGCACTGCGTGTCGTGATACGGCAAACCCAGGTAGGCGCGCACCCATAACCGGCTGGCCAGGCTGATGAGCTTGCGGCCTATGGGCTGGCTGCCCTTGCCGTTTTCCTCGTGACCGGAGAAGCGGTCGGCAATTGCCACGTCTCGGGAGTCCAGGGCGCGGAGCAGCTTCTCTGCTTCCGGAGCGCGCACCATATTGTCGGCGTCCACGAAGGCAAGGCGACTACCCCGGGCTAGGGCGAACCCTTCCCAGATCGCGCCTCCTTTGCCCAAAGCATGCAGGAATTCGACGGCGCGTACTTGAGGTGCTTTCCGCCCGATTTCCTCCACTACCTCGCGCGTGGCATCACGGCAGCCGTTGAGCACTACAAGCACCTCGAACCGCGCACCGTAAAGCGCGGCGAAGTGGGCGGCATATTCTTCCAACGTGGGCCGGATACGGTCCTCTTCATTGTAGGCAGGGATAACAATAGAGACGTCGATGGAGGTCTGCTCAGCCACGGGCTGCGATTCCTGTTCTGTAACTATGGAAGACAAACTCCTGCCTGCCTTTCGTCTCGCCATGGCTATCGGCGGCCCTCCAAGGCGGAAGCCCGCAGGTTCCTGGACTGGTTCCACCTGCAAAGGCCTTCCTCTCCTTGCGTGCACGTCCGGCACAAACGAGAGGTTTACACGGCCCCATTCCTACCCAGCCTTCTGGAGCTTGGCGAAGCTATGGAGCAGCCGCTTGACGCCAGACTGCCCCAGAAAGGCAACGGTGATTTCGTAATCGTCTGGCTTGGGGGTGCAGCTCACCACGATGCCTTCGCCAAAGGACGCGTGGGAAACCTTATCACCAGCCTTGAAAGGGGGCGGCTCGACCGTCATGGTATCAGCATTGGGTCTTGCCATACCCGTAGGCGCAGGCGCATATCCTGAACGGCGATTGGGCGTCTCGATGAGCTCGGCCGGGATCTCCGCCAGAAAGCGAGAGGGTATGCCCTGCACACTGCCGCCGGCAAATCGTCGTCGAAAGGAGCGTAGGAGATACAATCGCTTTCGCGCTCTGGTCATGCCAACATAAGCGATGCGACGCTCCTCCTCTAGCTCGTCGGGGTTATCCATCGAGCGGATGTGTGGTAGCACGCCCTCCTCCATCCCCGTGATGAACACCACGGGATATTCCAGGCCCTTTATCTGGTGCAAGGTGATCAGCGTCAGGTACTGCTGCTGGTCTTCAGCCAGAGCATCCTGCTCCGACATCAGCGCCGCGCTCTCAAGAAACGGCTGGAGCGATTCGCCTGCTGTTTGCCCTACGTAGTCCGACGCCATGCCACGGAACTCGCGTATGTTGTCCAAGCGGTCGTCGGCGTCCGGGTCTCCCGACTCCAGCAACGCCTGCCGATACCCCGTGCGTTCCAGCACGTCGCCTATGAGCGCCCCGAGGTCCATGTCCGCCATGTCCAGCCGCAGACCGTTGATAAGCTTCAAAAAGTCCACCAGCTGCTGTCGCTGACGGGCATTGAAGGGTGAGGGGATGTCCGGTCCCTTGTCCCCTGGAGAGCGAATGTCAGCATGCGAGGGAGAGGGATGCAGGGCAGGACCTACGCCTTGCCAGGCTAACCTCTCTCCCTC
>JBJKQC010000089.1:0-3586 GCA_046705745.1 Dehalococcoidia bacterium | reverse complement strand
GTGAAAGCCTCGCTCTGAGCTATTTCATTCTCGTGGTGGGGAAACACCAGGTCTTGTCCGCCACCATGGATGTCGATGGCCTCGCCCAGGTACCGTAGTGCCATGGCCGAGCACTCGATGTGCCAACCGGGCCTACCCTTGCCCCACGGACTGTCCCAAGCCGGCTCTCCCGGCTTCGCTCCTTTCCAGAGCGCGAAGTCCATGGGGTGCTCTTTGCCCGCCCCGCCCTCGATCCGCGCGCCAGCCCGCATGCTGTCGAGGGAACGGTGACTCAGCTTGCCATAGTCCGGGTCCTTGGTGACCCGGTAGTACACGTCCCCGTCCGCCGCATAGGCATAGCCCTTCTCGATGAGCCCGGAAATGACGTCGATGATCTTTGGCACTTCCTGAGTGGCCCTGGGGTAAATGTGGGCCCGCCGCACGTGCAACGCGTCCATGTCCTGGAAGTAGCCGGCGATCTGCTGCTCCGCCAAAGCCTCCACCGTCGAGCCCTCTTTCATTGCCCGATCGATGAGCTTGTCGTCAATGTCCGTGAAGTTCTGGACGTGCTTAACCTTGAAGCCTCTGTACTCCAGCCACCGTCGCAGGGTGTCGAAGACGATGTAGCTCATAGCATGGCCGACGTGCGCCGGCGCATAGGGCGTCACGCCGCACACGTACATTTTCACTTCGCCGGCGCGTCCATCGTGGTTAACAACAAAATCGCGCTTCTCGCCGGTCAAAGTGTCGGAGAGCTTCATGCGTTTACTTCTCGACAGGGGAAATACGCTCGGTGAGCGAGGCGACGGCAATGGCGGCTATGCCCTGGCCGGAACCTGTGTAGCCCATGCCGTCTTCGGTCGTGGCCTTGATGCTGACGGCAGCTGGATCATCGCCGATGGCGTCCGCGATGGCATTCCGCATGGCCGCGAAGTGCTCCGCGAGCCTCGGCCGCTGTGCGATGATTGTAGCATCCACGTTCACCACCCGCCAGCCGCGATCCCGCACCATGGCCATCGCGCGCTCCAGCAGGGCAATGCTCGAGACGCCCTTGGGCACCGATGGGTCATCCGCCTTGAAGTGCGTGCCGATGTCCCCCAGCGCGACGGCGCCCAGAATGGCGTCAATAATCGCATGGGTCGCCACGTCGCCGTCGCTGTGGCCTTCCAGTCCGCTCTCGAAGGGCACGTGGACGCCGGCCAACACCAAACGCCCGCCGTTCACCAGCGGGTGCGCGTCGAAACCGATGCCAAATCGTGTCGTCATCTCTCCCCTGCCAGCCTTCCTCTCCTTTGATGGGAGAGGACTGAGGTGAGAATGAAGCGCCGCCTGCTTGGCAAGGCGAATGCCTTGCAGAGCTAGGGCTCTCCCCCATCTAAACCTTCCCCCTCAGGGGGAAGGGATCTCCTCGATCCTCCTCGCCTAGCCAGCAGCGCTTCCGCCACCACCAGGTCCTCCGGCGTGGTTACCTTGATGTTGGCGTAGTCGCCCATAAAGACGCGTACCGGCACGCCGATACGTTCCACCATCGCCGCGTCATCCGTCACGTCGTCCGTGACCTCGCCATGAGCACGTTTCAGCAGGTCGCGGCGAAACACCTGCGGCGTCTGGACCTGGACGAGCCTTCCGCGCTCCAAGGTCCGTTCCACTAGACCTCCGGCACTTGCCACCTTAATCGTGTCCTTTACCGGCACGCAGGCGATAGCCGCGCCCGTGGCCAGCGCCGCAGCCAGGCCGCGCTCAATCATATCCGCCGTAACCAGCGGACGAGCGCCGTCGTGCACCAGCACCCACTCGCACTCCCGCGGCAGCTCTTGCAGGCCCAGTAGCACCGTATCCTGGCGCCGCGCTCCGCCTCCAGCGATATTACGCACCTTTCGCCAGCCACGTTGGCGCCAGAGCTCTTCGACCTTGTACAAGTTGTCGCGTGACACCATCAAAACGATGGCGCCGACCAGCGGACTGGACTCGAAGTCCTCGACGGTGCGGGCAATCAACGGAGCTCCCGCCAGCGGTGCCAGCGTCTTGTCGACGCCGTTCATCCGCGTGCTGCTGCCTGCGGAAACGATGATTGCGGAAACTTGGGCGTGGTCTGGCAGAGCGGGAGTGGCACTCATTGCGACGCGAAGGATACCACGTCGCTGGGTACCGTCATGACCACCAGCGAGACCGCCGGATAGCGCCCGCCGCCTCGCTCAGCGCCGCGTACTGCTCCTCGGATAGCCGCCAATCCGACGCCGCGCAGTTTTCCTCGACACGCGTGATGTGATTGGTCTTGGGGATTGCGATGACCGCTGGCGACCGCAGAGTCCAGTTGAGCAAGACTTGGGCCTTGGTCTTGCCCGTATCATCCGACACGTGTTCCAGCACATCCGCCAGATCGCCCCGGCGGCGAGCGTCGCTCTCGAAACTGCCCTGTTCAAGCGGGCTGTACGCGAGCACCGTGATCCCTTGTCTCTCACAATAGGGAATGACCTCGTCGCCGAAGGACCGGTCCAGCAGGCTGTACTTGATCTGATTGGACACCACCCTCCCCTCGCCGAGCGCCTGCTCCGCGTCGCGCATCTCCTCTACCGAGAAATTGCTGACTCCCACAAAGCGCACCTTACCTGCCTGCACGAGCTCTTCCATAGCCCGCATCGTCTCCTCAATAGGCACGAACCGGTTCGGCCAGTGAAGCTGGTAAAGGTCGATAGTGTCGATCCCCAACGCCATGAGGCTCCCGTCTGCAGCTTTCAACACCTCTTCATAGCGGAAGTGGCTCGGCGAGACCTTGGTCGCAATAAAGCATTGGTCCCGAATACCCGCAATGGCCTGTCTTACGACGCCTTCCGTCCCATAGGCCTCCGCCGTGTCGATAAGGTTTGCACCCAACTCTACGGCCCGCCGAATAACGGCTGGTTCTCCTCGGAACTTCCAAGTGCCGAAGCCGATTTCAGGGACATCAATTCCAGTCCGGCCAAGCCGCTTGTATTGCATGCTCCGCTCCTGCGATAGGGGTTCCGCTGCATTGTCGGGGAAGCCTGGCCCCGGCGAAACCCTCCGGGACAGGTGATAGACAACCCCTGGGAGGTCACAACAATGACCCGATATCGTGACGTAGCTCCTTGAACGGGACGAACAGGCCGAAGTGCGGCATTCTACTTCGTACCGCCGCAGGACAGGCTCTGCGCCTTCAGTCAGACGCGAGAAAAGGCGACCGCGAACGCCAAAGATGCAGCGCTAGGGCATGTCGAAGCAGCTGCAAAGGAAGGCATCGACGTGCCACTGCGGGACGGCTAAGCTGAGCTGGCCGATGTCGAAGTCGGCGCCCGTGACCCTCATCCCGCAAGTCACTGGCCGCCAGGTCCTTAGGCGCTTCTTCGGCACGGCTTTGTTTTGTCTCACCCAAGGGGGAGCCAGCGTTACTTGCGCAGATCAAACCGTCTGCGGCTGATCCCAGTGCCGGTCTACAGCAATCGAGACTTGCCGACGAGACATTCCGCTCCATTCTGCGGTAGGCAAGGCTTTGTCGCGAATAATTCCTCAAGGTCCTGTGATTACTCACGGTTCAACTGAGCGAAAATAATGCGCCCTGCCGACGTCTGAAGCATCCGGCTCACCGTCA
>JBJKQC010000088.1:0-4385 GCA_046705745.1 Dehalococcoidia bacterium | reverse complement strand
GGCGTGTGCCGGTGTCGATGGGCGTGCTGCGGCATCCGAGGACGCCGGTGACCTATATTTCAGTAGCTACAGCTTGCTGCGCGCCCACGAGGACAAGACCTACCCCGGCGCCATAATCGCCTCCATGGCCATTCCCTGGGGCGAGGCGAACGGTGACGACGACCCTGGTGGATACCACCTCGTCTGGACTCGTGACATGGTCAACAGCGCCACCGCGCTGCTCGCCGCGGGCGACACGGAAACCCCGCTGCGCGCGCTCTTGTACCTCGCCCTCAGCCAACAAGCGGACGGAGGCTTTCCCCAAAACTTCTGGATAGATGGGACGCCCTACTGGCGGGGCGTCCAACTGGACGAGACCGCTTTCCCCATCATTCTCGCCTGGCGCCTCTGGAAGCAGGGCGTCTCCTTCCGGTTTGACGTCTATCCCATGGTGACTGCCGCGGCCGCATTCTTGGTGCGCAATGGGCCGGCCACGCAGGAAGAGCGCTGGGAAGAGGCCAGCGGCTACTCACCCTCGACGTTGGCCTCGAACATCGCGGCCCTCATCTGCGCCGCGGAGTTTGCCCACGAGCGCGGCGAGGAAAAGACCGCCCGTTACTTGGAAGAGTATGCGGACTTCCTCGAGTCGCATATCGAGGCCTGGACCGTGACGACCGAAGGGACCTTGCTTCCCGGCGTGCCCCGCCACCACATCCGCATCCACCCCGTCGACATCCATGACCCGAGGCCCGACGAGGACTCCAACCATGGCATGCTGGAGATCGCCAACCGGCCCCCGGGAGCCCAGAGGAGCTTCCCTGCCAAAGACGTCGTCGATGCAGGCTTCCTGGAGCTGGTGCGCTATGGCATCCGCCCGGCTGACGACCCTGTCATCCACGACTCGCTGAAAGTCGTGGATGCGGTGCTCAAGGTCGAGGCGCCCCAGGGTCCCGTGTGGCGCCGGTACAACCATGACGGTTACGGGCAAGGACCGCATGGCGAGCCCTTTGCCGGCTATGGTCAGGGGCGCGCCTGGCCACTGCTTACCGGTGAGCGCGGCCACTACGAGCTTGCCGCGGGCCGCCCGGCCCAGCCGCTCATCCAGGCCATGAAAAACTTCGCGTCGACCGGAGGCTTGCTCCCCGAGCAGGTGTGGGACGAAGCGGAATTGCCTGAAGCCCACTTACGCCTCGGTGGGCCCACCGGCTCGGCCATGCCGCTCATGTGGGCGCATGCCGAATACATCAAGCTCGTGCGGTCAGTGGCGGATGGCCGCGTATTCGACCTCATTGCCCCCGTGCGAGACCGCTACGTGGACCACCGCGCATGCCGGCCACTGGAAATCTGGAAGCCGAACCGTCAGCCCGGTGCGGTGCGCGCAGGTTGGCCGCTGCGAGTGCAGGCGCCGGACCCCTTCGTCCTCCACTGGTCCGCCGACAACTGGGCGACGGTCCACGACACGCCCTCGTCTCCCACGGACCTGGGAATTGAATACGTCGACCTCGCCACCGCCGTTCAAGGGCCCTTGAGGTTCACCTTTCATTGGTCTCGAACGCAGCAATGGGAAGGTAAGGACTACGTGGTCATGGTCCGGGACTGACCATCCCCGTCCTCATTGGTCCGGAAGACTGCCTCTGCTCGTCATCCCGGCGAAGGCCTGAGGCTGGGCGGAGTCGAAGGGCTGGCGCCCGGGGCCCCAGGCGCAGGAATTCCTGCCTCGGTCAGACGCGTGCTCCCCCTTGGTGCCGCTGCCGTCTCGACCCGCTGGAGGTTCGTTCTGCCCTGGAGCCGGTAGCTCCAGCCTGCATCCGGTCCGTCCCTGGACCGGTCTCATGCCGCTGCCTTGCGCACCGCCGAAACAAGCTCCGCGGCGGCGAAGGGCATCCTCAGGAAACCTTGTATGGCATCCCGGGCATCGCCGGGCAGCTCATTTTCACCGTGGGCGCTGATGACAACGATGGGCGCCTGGGATATTTCCCGTGCTCGCTCCACCAATTGCTCGACGCCTGCCGTCGGCGCGCTCATGTGAGCGACGATTATGCCAACGTGTCGCGCGCTGAGAACGCCCAGCGCCTCTTTGCTGCTGCCGGCGCATATCACTTCGTAACCGGCGCGTTCCAGTACCTTCCGCATCAGGTCCAGCATCACCGGTTCGTCGATGGCGAGCAGGACCGTTCCAACGTCCGAACTCATGCGTTCCCAAAGACCAAGCATTCGTTTACTCCAGCCAACAACTGCTGTCGGCTAGGACGACATGTACCTTCGGGTATCTCAGCTAGGCGGGATGGACTATTTTCGGCCGCTCTGGCGACGTTCCTCGTTGGCTGTCGTCCCCGCTGCCGGGGCGAGCGCACTTCAGGTCAGGGGCCTTCGGACGCTCCTAGCCCGACGGGTGCCTACTCGCCTTCGGCTACCGTCCCTCGCGTTCGACTACCGTCCTAACAAGAGGTGAAGGGCCTGACTGCCGAAGATTGTCCTTGGGGTGCATGGCCCCAGACTGCACCGCCTCCACGAATGCAATGACGTCTTGCATGGCGAAAGGCTTGACCAGGTAGGCATCCGCTCCATACGCCCAGGCCCGCTGGATGAACTGGCGTTCTCCGTGTCCGCTGAGCATCAGCACGGGCACCTGTGAATGGGTGCGGAGCGTCTTCAGCAACTCCAGCCCGGAGATATCAGGCAGGTGAATATCCAGAATGATTGCGTCCGGGTCCTCGGAGCGGATCTTGTCGAGGCCCTCCTGCCCGGTCCTCACATTGATGACCTCGGCCTCGGGCCACCGCTGCTCCATGCACTCCTCAACGAACTGGCTGACGAGCTGGTGGTCTTCGACGAGCAGCACCTTCATGGTCACGCTTCTCCTCCGCGTTCCTGGATCGAGCCCTGGGCGATTGGCGGTGCCAATGAAACGGAAGTAGCTCTTGATTGCGGGCACGATAGTCCTGGGGAGTACCGAATCGTGAAAAAGAGGGTAAAGATTCGGTAAAGAAAGTCGCACTTGGGCCTAATACTTTAGCCTAGTCCTTGCCGCGGTGGGCCGCCGGCCAAGGGTTCTCCGCTTCCGCGGTCTCCGGCTATCTGGATCGGCCATTTTCACGTTTGGAGTCGACCCTGCGACGTAAAGGCCATCTATTTGGCCATCTAAGCCGTTCTTGTGCATCGTTGGCCTCGGGCAGCTGCGTGCCCAGGCCAACGAGATGATGACGCGAGGCCTGTTGCGGACCTCCAGCCCGCGCCGTGACCGGCTACCGCTCCTTCCGCCTGCGCGCGTTCGCCTGCTTCAGCTCCTCCTCCCACTCGTGGATGAGCTTGGCGGCTGTGGTGTCCTGCGTGCGCTTCAAGGCGCCATGCCGCACCAGGGCTGCGCCTGGCCAAACGATCAGCCCCATCGTTAGCACGCCCAACCAGCCGAGTGCGATGCCGCTCATCGGGGCGGGGCCTCCAAGCCCACCCGGCGCGGCGCCCCGTGCCGCTAGGCTGGCGCCCATCAGTGCCGTCCCCAGGAGCATGCCGATGAGCTGCGTTGCCGCCGCTTTGGTCTCGGTGCCGGCCTCCTTCCGGAGCAAAAGCTCGAAGGTCCATGTTGTTACGACCGGGACGGCTACCAACAGTCCCAGGACCAGGAGCCAGGAGCTCATGCCCCACCATTGACCGCCCGTCATCATGCCCATGTTGTCCGTGTAGATGGACAACGCCCACAGCCCGCCAAAAAGGTAGACGAGGTAGGGGTGATTGGGCTGAGGGACCAGGCGAGGACGGTTTCCCTGCTGCTCTGACATACGCTCACCCCCTTTCGAATACTTCCATCTTCCACCGTAGGAGGCTTCTCCCGGCCCCTCAACGACTGAATGAGCGATTTGGTCCCACTACGTACATTGCCGTTGGGCTTCCCACGATTGGGCCGTTGTCGCGCCGAGAAGGTTGCCCAACCGATTACACGTCCCTGCGCAAGCGAGTTCCGCAGCGTGGGGCATCTTCTCCTTGGCCTGCCGTGGCATGCTGGACCTTTGAGGACGTGAAGCAAGCGGCAGCAGTCAATCTGCAAAGGAGGACATATGGCATACAACCAGGGACCGTACAATCAAGGGCCGCGAGGGGCCATCGCTCAGATCCAAACAGCGAGCGGCCTGAATTTCGTGTTTGCCCTGTGGTTGATAGCCGCGCCCTGGGCCCTCGGCTACGCGGGCATCGGTAACGCCGTCGGAAACGACGTCATAATCGGCGCCATCATTGCGACCCTCGCCGCGCTCCGCACGTTCACCGCCTACCGCACGCCGTCGTTGAGCTGGGCAAATCTCGTGATCGGGCTTTGGGAGATTGCGGCGCCCTTCGCATTGGGCTACTCCACGACTAATGGGGCGGCGCTCTGGAATGACGTGGCCGTCGGCGCCATTATCGTGCTGCTG
>JBJKQC010000087.1:0-10274 GCA_046705745.1 Dehalococcoidia bacterium | reverse complement strand
GGTCCAAGGGCATGGTGCATTTCTCCAAGTGCTGAACTCTTCTCCCACCATAGCGCACCGGGCGGCAACTTTCATGGCGCCTGCGCCGGGTTTTCCAGGGTGCTGTCTACCTCGATTTGTCACGCCTTCAGGGAGGGCATGCGGGCAAGGGCTCCGGATTTCGCCGGAGGCAACCGGCATCGATACGGGCTATGCTTGTCCTGGGCGTATCAATCAAAGGGGGCGTGAGATGCACAGAGAATCACGCCGGACCAGCCGAATAGCCATCTTGCTGAAGTCGTATGTTCTGCGGCCGCTGGACCAACTCCTTGCTGCACTCGGGAGCCATAATCAGCGCCCATTGGGCCCCTACGTAAAATTCTCCGCACGGGCGCAACGGGTGATGTCGCTGGCACAGGCAGAGGCGCTGCGCCGTAATCACAAGTCCATCGGAACGGAGCACATCCTCCTGGGGTTGGTCGGGGAAGGGGACAGCGTCGCCGCTCGCGTGCTTGTTGCGCTCGGCGTCGATCTAGCCGCCGTGCGCTCACGCGCGGAGTTCCTTGCGGGACACGGCGAGCAGCCCTCGCCCAACGACATCGGCCTCACGCCCGGCGCTAAGCGGGTCATCGAGCTCGCCGTGGATGAGGCACGGAGCCTGAGCCATCACTACATCGGCACGGAGCACCTGCTTATTGGGCTCATGCGCGTGGAAGTGGGCGTGGCAGCCGGCGTGCTGGAAAGCCATGGGGTACGCCTGGACGAGGTGCGGGCCGCCGCCAAGGTCATGGCAGGGCAAGACGGCGAAGGTGGGCGTGAGCCGATTGCTGGTGGCTCGAGAAGCCCAGGATCCCAGCATGGCGGGAGCCGGTTCGAGAGGTTCTCCGAGCGCGCTCGGAGGGTGCTCTCGCTGGCACAAGCAGAGGCCCAGCGCTTCAACCACAACTACATCGGGACGGAGCACATTCTGCTGGGGCTGATCCGAGAGGCCGACGGCGTCGGGGCGCGAGTGCTGACCAACCGGGGCGCAGACCTGTCCACGGTCCGTTCGCGGGTCGAGGACGTCATCGGGCGTGGCCAGGCGCCGGTCTTCGGAGACATGGGCCTGACGCCCGGCGCCAAGTCGGTCATCGCATTGGCCGTGAACGAGGCCCGCAGTATGGGCCACCACTACATTGGCACGGAGCACCTGCTCATCGGGCTCATGCGGGAAGGGGAGGGCCTCGCGGCCCAAGTACTGCAGAGCCTGGGACTTACCCTGCAAGATACGCGGGCCGAGGTGCTGCGGATACTGGGCGGCAGTCGCCCAAAAGCGGAGTGATCAGCCGGCGTTCAGCGTGTCCAGCGCGGCCTGCAAGTCTGGCGGCAGCGGCGCCTCGAACTCGCGCCACTCGGTCTCGCTAGGAGGCATCCAGAAGCCGAGCTTGGCCGCGTGGAGGAAGTGGCGGGCCACCAACGGCGAGCGGTGGCCGTAGAGGGCGTCGCCAACCAACGGATGGCCGATGGCGGCGAAGTGGACGCGGATCTGGTGCGTTCGGCCGGTGAGCGGGTACACCTCCACCAGCGTGCAGTTGGCGTAGCGTCGCACCACCTTATACCGCGTCTGCGCCTCGCGGCCGCCCTCGACGACGCTCATCCTTTGGCGGTGCCGCGGATGCCGGGCTATGGGCGCGTCTACCTCGCCTTCGTCGTGCTTCAAACGATCCTGGACCAGCGCGATATACGTCTTTTTTACCCGGCGCTCGGCGAGCTGCTTGGTCAAGCTTGCGTGGGCGGCATCAGTCTTGGCCACGACCATGAGCCCGGAAGTGTCCTTGTCCAGCCGGTGGACTATGCCGGGACGCAGGGCGCCGCCGATGCCCTTGAGATTAGGGAGGAGGGCCAGCAGGGCGTTGACCAGGGTGGAATCGGGGTGCCCAGGCGCGGGGTGGACGGTGAGGCCCGCTGGCTTGTCGACGACCAGCAGGTGCTCGTCCTGGTAGACGACGGTCAGAGGGATGTCCTGGGCGGCCAGGTCCAGAGGCTCGGGCGGAGGGACGATCACTTCGACGGTGTCGCCTGCGCGCACTAGCGCGGACGGCTTCGCCGCGGCCCCATTGACGGTGATGTGACCGTCACGCACTAGCGAAGCGCATCGGGAGCGGCTCAGGTCCGGGCACCTTGCCTGCAGGAAGCGGTCCAGCCGCTGCCCCGCCTCGGCCGGCCTGACCGCCAGCCGGCGGACGTCGCTATCCGCCGTGGTGGTCATGGTCCTGGCTCCTGGGACTCTCAGCATGGCCGGCTTCAGTGCCACTGGCCCCGGCTGGGATGTCGCCGGTGTTTTCCCGTTCAGCGCGCTCCGGCTCCTTTTGGAACAGCATCGAAGCGCCCAGGATGATGACCCCGGTGACGATGGAGGAGTCGGCAACGTTGAAGATGTACCAGGGGCCCACGTGGATAAAGTCGGTGACCTGACCCAGAAGGACACGGTCCGTGAGGTTTCCCAAAGCGCCGGCGAGCATGAGGCCCAGGCTGAGCCGCACGAGCAGCCCGGGGCTGGGATGAGTACGATAGAAGAGGATCAGCACGCCCACGCCAATCAATGAGGCAAAGGTCAGGAGCATGTTCTGGCCCCCGAATAGCCCAAAGGCGCTGCCACTGTTGGCAATGTAAGTGATGCAGAAGAACCCGCAGTGCGAAGGCCAGGACTGGCCTAATGACAGGTTGTGGACCACGAGATACTTCGTGACCCGGTCGAGCGAATAAACAAGGAGAAAGACCAGAATGACCACGCGGTACTTACTGAGGAAAGATCGAATGACTGTCACTCCTTAGCGACTGCTCGAAAGCTGCCTGAGAGACCTTGCTACGGGCTTAGGGCGAACGGACTCATACGGCCAGTCAGCTATTGCCTCACTATCCCTTACCTCAAGTCTACCATCGCCGCCGCGGCATGCCTCCCGGGAAGGCACGCCCAGGGCGCCGTGCGGTACAATCGCCTTATTCCTAGGAGGACCATGCCCATGCCCACCAACGGCAACACGCCGCCCGTGATCGATCTCCGTAGCGATACAACCACCCAGCCGACGTCGGTCATGCGTAAGGCGATGGCGGAGGCGGAAGTCGGCGATGACGTGTACGGCGAGGACCCTACCGTCAATAAGCTAGAAGAAACCGCCGCCGCGCGCCTGGGCAAAGAGGCCGGCCTTTTCGTGGTCAGTGGGTCCATGGGCAATCTAGTGTCGGCCCTGGCGTGGTGCGACCGTGGCGACGAGCTGGTCTGTGGCGTGGATGCGCACCTGCTGGTAAACGAGATGGGCGCCATCGCGGCCTTCGGTGGCCTCCAGATGCGCTCGCTTCCCAATGACCGCCGGGGCCTTCTGGACCCACAAGTCGTCGACGACATGGTCTCGCCGACCACCGGTTTCTTCCCCCGCACGCGCCTGCTGACGCTGGAGAACACGCACAATCGCGGCAATGGCGCAGCCTACAGCGCCGCCGAGATGCAGCCCTTGGCCGACGTGGCCCATCGACACGATATGAAGGTCCACATGGACGGTGCCCGCATTTTCAACGCCGCCGTGGCCCTGGGTGTCCCCGTTGCCGAGCTGGCCGCGGTGGCGGACTCGGTGACCTTCTGCCTCTCCAAGGGACTATCGTGCCCTGTAGGTTCCGTCATCGTGGGCCCCAAGGATTTCATCGCCCGCGCTCGGCGGGTCCGGAAGATGGTCGGCGGCGGTATGCGGCAGGCCGGCATCATCGCGGCGGCGGGCCTCGTGGCCCTCGACACCATGGTCGACCGGCTGGCCGAGGACCACGCCAACGCCAAGCGCCTGGCGACGGGCTTGGCCGGGCTGCCCGGCATCAGGCTCGACCCGGCCACCGTGGAGACAAACATTGTCTACGCTGAGCTGGAGGACGGGCGCGGCCCGGAGATGGCGGCAGCCCTCAAGGAGCGTGGCGTCCTTGTCAATGGCCGCTTCAACTGGGTGCGCTTCGTCACGCGCCGAGGCATCACGGCCGAGGACGTGGACGAGGCGCTGGACATCGTCTCCACTGTCATGGGTGCGCGGGCAGGCGTGCGATAGGGCTACTAACTCCTTCCCTAGAGTGGTTTTACATTGGGTGGAGGGCTGCCAAGAGGAAGAACGCTTTGCATACCAGAGGTTTCTTCCTCGCCCTAGTCCTCTCCCACAGGGAAAGGGGACTCTGAGACTTCGTCAGACGCGCGCACTCCCGGACATCTACCCCTAAATCGCTCTAATCCAGGACGCACTAACAAGTCCGTTCTCACCCCTGCACGATGAACAGCATGCCGGCGGTGACGAGCACGGCCTCGATGATGTAGGGGAAGACGCGCTCGGGCACGCGGTTGAGCAGGCGCTTGCCCAGCCAAGAGCCCACGACCATCACCGGGCCGAGGGCGAGCCCGACGGCCAGGCCGGAGACGCCGATGAGCGCGTAGCCGCTGTAGACGGCCAACTTGGTCACGTGCATGACGACGGTGGCCATGGCCTCCGTGCCGATGTAGGCGCCCTTGACCAGTCCGTAGGCCAGGAAGAAGGGCGCTGCGATGGGGCCGACGGTGCCCACGGTGGCAGAAAGCAGGCCGGAGCCTGCGCCCAGCGCCGTAAACCTCCGCAGCTTCATGCCGGCGTGCTTGCCCCAAGGCGTGTGGCGGTAGACCACCATGAGCAGCAGGAACACGCCGAGGACTCGCACCAGCGCTCCGGCCGGCGCCGTGGCGAACAGAATGCCGCCTACCGCGGCGGTGGGCACGGCGCCCAACGAGAACCACCCGACGACACGCCAGTCCAGCTCCCCGCGGTTGAGCCACACCCGCGAGAGGTTCCCGATGAGTTGCGCGATGGTGAGGACAGGCACTGCGTCCCGGATGCCCAATGCCCAGACGAGGACTGGAAGCAGGACCACCGCTCCGCCGAACCCCGCGACGGCCGCTAGCGTGGATGCCGCCAGGGCGGTCAGGGCCACAACGAGAATAACAACCGGGTCAATCAACGCATACCTCGGGACGCAGATAAAGGGACAACAGAAAGACGCCGGAGCGACCTTTCAGCCTCTCCGGCGTCACTTCCGGCCCTAGTGGGCCTCACCTTCGGCTCCGTCACCTCTTCCGGCACACTCTACCGGACCGGGCGGCACCACAACCGCTTCGCCCCTCACAATTCGGCGGAGCCTCCGGCTTCCGTCGCGGCCCCCGCTGGGAAGGACGTTATCTCAGGCCCTTCTGGGGGCCTCGAAAGGAAAGTGCCAACGGTGGAACAGCACGTAGATCGCGCGCTTCGACATGGTCGCACCTCCTAAAATGGGCCTACCGTCGAACTGAGGACTGATCCTCGCCTCCGGTGAATCCAGCCTACTCACCTGGGCGTTCTTGTCAAGCGTTCTTTTGGCCTATTCGTCACTCGAAGCCTGTCGCTTCGCCTCACCCCACCAGGCCTCAATGCGCTTGCGGACTTCCGTTTCGTAGCCTTGGCTTCCCGGCTCATAAAAGCGCTTATTGGCGATTTCTTCAGGAAGGTTGCGTTGCCCGGCGAAGTGGCCCGCGTAGTCGTGCGCGTACTTGTAACCCTTGCCGTACCCGAGCGAGCGCATGAGGCCCGTGGGCGCGTTGCGGAGGTGCAGGGGCACAGGGTACTGCCGGCCCGTGCGCACCTCCTCCAGGGCCTTGTTCAGCGCCATGTAAGACGCGTTGCTCTTGGGCGCGGTCGCCAGGTAGACCGTGGCCTCGGCCAGCGGTATCGCGCCTTCCGGCATGCCGACGAAGTGGACGGCCTGCTGCGTGGCGACGGCCACGGGCAGCGCCTGCGGGTCCGCCATGCCGATGTCCTCCGCCGCCAGGATGACGATGCGCCGGGCCACGAACAGCGGGTCCTCACCGGCCTCGATCATCCGGGCCAGCCAGTAGACCGCGGCGTCCGGGTCGGAGGCCCGCACCGACTTGATGAAGGCGGAGACGGTGTCGTAGTGGGCATCGCCGGCCTTGTCGTACATGGGCATGCGGCGCTGCAGCACCTCCTCCATGAGCGCCTTGTCCACCCGTCGCTTGCCCCCCTTATCCGGCCGCGCGATCTGGGCGGCCAGTTCCAATGCGTTGAGCGCTACCCGAGCGTCGCCCGAGGCCACCGAGAGCAGGAACGCTAGCGCTTCCTCCTCCAGCACAACATCTTCCTTGCCCAGCCCGCGCTCGTTGTCCGCCAGCGCTCGCTGGATGACGGCCGTCAACTCCTCGTCCGTCAGCGGGCGCAAGGTCAGCACGCGCGTGCGGGACAGCAGCGGCGCGATGACCTCGAAGGACGGGTTTTCCGTGGTGGCGCCGATGAAGGTGATGGTGCCGTTCTCGACGTGAGGAAGGATGGCGTCCTGCTGCGCCTTGTTGAAGCGGTGGACCTCGTCCACGAAGAGCACGGTGCCGCGGTCCTCCGTGGCGCGGACCTCGCGGGCGGTCTCGACAGCATTGCGGAGATCGGCCACGCCGGAGGTCACGGCAGAGACGGCGATGAAGTGGGATGTGGTGAGGCTGGCCAGGAGCTGCGCCAGTGTCGTCTTGCCGACGCCTGGCGGGCCCCAGAGCACCATGGACGGCAATTGGCCGGAATCTATGGCGCGGCGCAGGACGCGGCCGGGGCCAAGCAGATGCTCCTGGCCGACGTACTCATCCAGCGTTCGCGGGCGCATGCGCGCGGCGAGGGGCGCATGCTCAGCCTCGTGCTGCTTGCGCGCGTGCTCGAACAGCGACTCTCCCCCGCGCGATCTGGGCACTTGCCCGCTCCCCAAGGACGCTCTAGTGCGAGTCTATCACCTCACGCAGGCCAAAAGCCTCTGCGTTCGTTAACCGACGAATGCCGTGGCATGTCGCTCCTTTTGGGCATTAAATTGTCCGTTTGGGGCCAGTACAATGCGCCTAGTCCAAAAAATTGGCCGATTGGAGACATCCTATGGAGCAATCCGTGCTGACCCCACCTGCCCCGGTCTCGTACCCTGTCGACCTAGAGGTAGCTTACCCAGAGCACCTGTCTCGCCGGCACTTGCTGCTGAAGGTCTTTTTGGGCTGGCTCTATGTGGGTTTCACCCACCTGCTTATCCTGTACTTCCTCGGCATCATCGCCAGCATCGTTACCTTCCTTGCGTTTTTCGCAATCTTGTTCACCGGCAAGTACCCTCGCGGCATGTTTGATTTTGTCGTGGGTTACTATCGGTGGAGTGTTCGCGTGAACGCCTACTTGTTCCTGCTGCGCGATGAATTTCCGCCTTTCCGCATGGGGCACTAGCGGATGCTGGATGACCGTGAGCGACAACCTGAGGCTACGCCGCAGGAACAGTCCATCGCGGCCGTCCCCAGGCCATCGCCTCTCGATGCCCAGGAAACGACCGTAGAGGCAGTCGCTGTCAGGAGTCGCTTGTTATTGGCGCTGGCGGTGGCGGCGCTAGGGTCGATCCTGGGCATCATAGGCTCGATCATTCAGGAAGCCCGCGCGGACTTCCTCGCTGTGTTCTTTGCCGCGCCCATGATCGAGGAAGCCATGAAGCCGGCTGGCCTGTATCTGCTGCTGCTCTGGCGCCCCATGGAACTGCAAGGGGTTGCGAGGCGGGCGCTGCTAGGGGCGGTCGCCGGGCTCAGCTTTGGTCTGATGGAAAGCTGGGTATACGTGAACCTGTACGTTAGCGCCCCGACGCACCAGTATGTCCTCTTCCGGTTCACCGTCCCAGTGCTGGTGCACGCCACCGCCAGCGCCATATTCGCAATGGGCATCACCCCGCGGCTGCTGGCGTCCGTCCGGGGCGAAGTCCCTTTCCTGTCTGGAAGTTGGTCCTTCTTCGTCGTAGCGGTCGTCCTGCACAGCGCCTACAACATCACGGTGACATTGTTGGGAATATTTACCAACACGCTCTCGTTTTAGAAGAACGTGCGGGAATGCGCGACTACTGGAGGGAACGTCCGCCGGTTGACGGACTCGACTTAGCTGCTGGTCTTGCCGTCTGTGAGCGGCTCCAGCGCCTCGAAAAGGTGCCCCAGCTTCTGGCGCTTGGTCTCCAGGTAGCGGACATTTTCGGGATTGCTGGCGACGATGATGGGCACCCGCTCGACAATGTGCAGGCCATAGCTCTCCAGCCCGACCACCTTTTTCGGGTTGTTGGTGAGCAATCGGATGTTCCTGACGCCCAGGTCCACCAGGATTTGCGCGCCGATGCCGTAGTGGCGCAGGTCGGGCGCGAAGCCAAGCTGCTCATTTGCCTCCACCGTGTCCGCCCCGCTGTCTTGCAGGGCATAGGCGCGGATCTTGTTGTGCAAGCCGATGCCCCGGCCCTCCTGGCGCATGTACAAGAACACGCCGCGGCCCTCGGCGGCAATGGCCTTGATGGCCATGTCCCGCTGGACGCCGCAGTCGCACCGCAGGCTGCCGAAGACGTCGCCGGTGAGGCACTCGCTGTGGACGCGAACTAGAACAGGCTCGTCGGTGGCGACGTCTCCGAAGACGAGGGCCACGTGCTCCGCGGCGTCCACGGCGGACTTGTAGGCCACGGCCCTGGCTTCTCCGTAAGTGGTGGGCAGTCGGGCTTCGGCTACACGTTCGATCAACCGTTCGTGCTCCAGGCGGTAGGCGATGATTTGGGCGACGCTGACGATGTGCACGCCGTGCTCAGCGGCGATAACCTCGAGCTGCGGCCGCCGGGCCATAGTACCGTCGTCGTTCATGATTTCGCAGAGGGCCGCAGCAGGGTAGCGCCCCGCCATGCGGGCCAGGTCCACGCCTGCTTCCGTCTGGCCCGCTCGCACGAGCACACCGCCGGGCTGAGCGCGCAGAGGGAACATGTGCCCGGGACGGGCAAGGTCCTCCGGCCGCGTCTTCGGGTCGACCAGCGCGCGAACGGTTGCGGCCCGGTCATGGGCGGAGATTCCGGTGCCGCCGTTCGCGACATCCACGGACACGGTGAAGGCGGTGGAGTAGCGGGCCGTGTTGCGGGAGACCATCAGGTCCAGCTCTAGTTCCTTCAGGCGCTCGGCCGTCATGGGAACGCAGATGAGGCCACGCCCATGTCGGGCCATGAAGTTGATGGACTGCGGCGTCACGGCATCGGCGGCGATGACGAAATCGCCCTCGTTCTCGCGGTCTTCGTCGTCCACGACGATCACGAACTTCCCAGCGCGGATGTCCTCTATCGCTTGCTCGACGGACGTCAGTGGCATGTGCTCATCTCGCGGACGATAAACGCTCCACATACTTGGCCAGGATGTCGGCCTCCAGGTTAACGAGGTCGCCTGACTTCTTGGATCGAAGCGCGGTGTTCTTCAATGTATACGGTATCACGGCTACGCTGAACGTGGTGTCGATAACCCCCGTGACGGTCAGGGATATGCCGTCAACGGCGATGAACCCCTTCTCCACAATATAGCGGGCTATGGATGGAGGAGCGGCGACGCGGAGCACGCAAGCCTCCTGGCTTCCCCCCAGCTCTACGATGGCGCCGGTGCCGTCGACGTGGCCCTGCACGATGTGCCCGCCCATGCGTGAGGTGGGTAGGAGGGCACGCTCCAGATTGACCAAGTGGCCAGCTCCCAGGCTGCCCAGGTTGGTGCGGTCCAGGGTCTCCTGAGAAAGGTCCACGGCAAAGCTCCCCGGCGCGAGCGCCACGACGGTCAAACAGGCGCCGCTCACGGCGATGCTGTCTCCCAGGGCTAAGCCGTCGAGCACTAGGGACGCCTGTACCACCAAGCGATGCTTCTCTAACTCTTGGATGACGCCGACTTCTTCGACGATGCCGGTGAACAAGACTAGGGTGCTCCCTTCTGAGGATATCCCACTACCATCAGGTCGCCGTCTACGGGCTCATAGGTGACCTCGGCCAGACGGAGGGCTTCGCTGATATGCTCGGCGCCCAGGCCGGCCACGGCGACGGGCGCTTCAAGCCCGCCGATGATGATCGGGGCGACGAAGGCGACCACCTTGTCAACGAGCCGTGCGTCGAACAAGGCACCCAGCAGGCGCGAGCCGCCTTCGACCAGCACGGATGTGACGTTCCGTGAGCCCAATGCCGCCATGAGCGCCGCCAAGTCCACTTGCCCGTCGACGCCTGGCGCATCCAACAGCTCGGCGCCGGCGGCCTCCAGAGCAGCGCGGCGGGCGTGTGGCGCATGTGCCACCGCCACGAGCGTATCGCCGGGCTCGCATAGCATGGCGGCCCCGGGGGGCAGGCGTCCGGTGCTGTCCACCACCACGCGCAGCGGCTGCTGGTCCTTGAGAAGAGGCGCATCGCGGACGGTTAGCTTCGGGTCGTCCGCCAGGGTGGTGCGG
>JBJKQC010000086.1:0-2883 GCA_046705745.1 Dehalococcoidia bacterium | reverse complement strand
GCCCCAGCATGAGGCGCCCGTGCGCAGGGCTGCTCGAAGCTCGTCGCCCAGGCCCAGCGGGGCCAGGATCTCGAGATAACGCGGGCTACGTTCGAAATCGCCGTGCGTCGCGTCGCCGAGGCTCCGGACCGGCTGCGGACTCAGCGCCAGGCGGGCGAACTTGTTGACATCGTCTCGCAGGAATTCGTTCTCTACGAACTGCGGGGTCACTTGCGCCGGCATGCCTTCCCGGACTGCCCCGGTGTACAGCAGCGTCGCTGGGTCCGCAGTAGCGAAGAAGGACGCCTCGAAGGGAACGGCAGCCCGCAACCGCCGGAGCGCCTCGACCCTTAGGGTGCGAGAATCAAGCCCTGTATAGCACAGGCGGACGATCTCCCTGTGGGCTGACTTCGCCGAGTCTTTCGCTCGCATGGCACCATCATACGCGTGCCGATCTCACCCAGAAATACCAGATTTCTGGAATAGATCAAGCGGCCAGACCGTGAGACGCTGACGCTGTCACCAATCGGTCCTGAGTGCAGGGGAGGAGGCAGGTATGCAGCACCTAAGGTTCGGCGTTTCCATATTCCAGCAAGTGTCCTGGCCCACACTGGTCAAGCGCTGGCGATATGCAGAGGAACTTGGGTTCGACACGGCCTGGATGCCAGACCATCTCGTTCACCCAAAGCAGCCGGAGGGTCCGTGGCTCGACGCATGGACCCTGCTGGCGGGGATCGCAACTCAGACAGAGCGGATAAGGATCGGCACGATGGTCACCAATGTGCACATCCGCAATCCGCTCTTGCTGCTGAAGGAAGCCGTGACTGTCGACCACATCTCCAATGGTCGCCTGGAGCTTGCGCTGGGCAGCGGTAACTCCACCGCGAGCTATAGGGCGGGCGGCATTGCTCCCGGAGGCATGGTGGAACGCGAGCGGCGCTTCGCCGAGACTGTGGACATCGTAGACCGGCTCCTGCGGGGTGAGGAGGTGAGCCGCCAGACTCGGTACCATCAACTCACCGGCGCGGTCCTACGGCCGGGCCCAGTCCAGCAACCGCGACCAGGGCTAACGATCGGCGGGCGCAGGCCAGCGGCACTCAAGTTAGCAGCCCAATATGCGGACGCGTGGAATATGTTCGTCTGGCCATTCGGGCTACCGGCACAGGTTGCCAGGGACCAGGCGCGGCAGGCGAGCGAGCAACTGAGCGAGTATGCCGTTGCTCTTGGGCGCGAACCCAACCAGATTGTGCGTTCGATCGTTGCCGGCGTTGCTCAGGACCCCTTGTGGTCATCTCTGGACGCGTTTCACGACTTCATTGGACGGTATCGGGAAATCGGCTTCACGGAGTTCATCTTCCTCTATCCCCCAGAGGAGTTCGGACGGCCGGGGACCGTACAGCCGGGCATTTTCGAGCGCGTGGCCCTGGAGGTGCTCCCGGCCTTGCGGACGCCCGCGCCGGCGCATGCTTAGGGCTGGCGGAACGCCCTTGCAATGGCGCTGGTGCGCCGCTCACTTACACGCCAGTCATTGAGGAGGCACTGTCATGTCGCAGCAAGAGAACAAGGCCCTCGTGCGGCGGTTCTACGAAGAGATCGACCGGGGAAATATCGCCGCGTTGGACGGCCTCGTTGCCCCAGACTACATCAACCATGCCCCGCCGCCATTCCCTGTGTCTCCGGGACTAGAGGGCCTTAAAGAGGCGTTCAAGACCTTTTGGACCGCCACGCCTGGCAATCACCACATTGAAGACCAGATAGCCGAAGGAGACAAAGTCGTCACGCGCCTGACGGCATACGGAAAGCACGTCGGCGATCTGCCTGGCATTCCTGCCACGGGCAAGCATCTCACCATGGCGGCTATCGCCATTCACCGTATTGCCGACGGTAAGCTCGTAGAGCATTGGTCGGCCAAAGACGAACTCGGCTTCCTGCAGCAGCTCGGTGTGATACCGAGCAGGGCTTCACCGCATGGTTGAGGCCTGGACTGCTATACCCAAGTGGCAGGCCGGCGTGCTGCTTACGGGCACGGGACGTTTACCAGACCCCTCCGCAGCCTTGTAGAATCTCTTTCGTGCCCATTTCATACGGTCCGCAAAACTTGCTTGACCTCATCGGCCGCACGCCCCTGGTGGAGCTGACGCGGCTGTCCCCCAAGCCTGGCGTTCGCATGTTCGCCAAGCTGGAAGGCGGCAACCCCAGCGGGAGCATCAAGGACCGTATCGTGCTGGCCATGGTAGAGGCCGCTGAGCGGCGCGGAACGCTCAAGCCCGGTGCGACCATCGTCGAGGCCAGCACGGGCAACACCGCCATTGCCTTAGCGATGATTGGTAAACAAAAGGGCTACGCGGTCCGCATTGTGCTGCCCAAGGGCATCGTCCCCAGCATGCCTGACATCTTGCACTTATATGGAGTCGACGTCACGTGGTGTGAGCCAGTCGGCGGCATGCACAGCGCTATCGAGATGGCCCACGAGCTGGCGACGGAGGAGGGCGCCTACGAGCTGGGGCAGTTTGGCGACCCTGTCAACGTCGACTGCCACTACCGTACCACCGGCCTCGAAATCGTGGAGGCGCTGGACCGGGTGGACGTATTCGTAGCGGGCATCGGCACCGGCGGGACTATTATGGGCGTGGCGCGGCGCCTGCATGAGACTATGCCGGACGTACGCGTGGTGGGGGTGGAGCCGAGGTTGGGCGACCACCTCCAGGGGCTGCGCAGCCTGGCGGAAGGTTATATTCCGCCGCTGCTGGACCTGTCCCAACTCGACGGCCGATTTCTGGTGGATAGCGCCAGCGCCATCGCCACGGCCAAGCGGGTCATCGAAACGGAGGGCATCCTGGCGGGCGTCTCCTCCGGCGCGACGCTCCACACTGCCATGCGCATCGCCCAAGGCATGGACAAGGG
>JBJKQC010000085.1:0-8271 GCA_046705745.1 Dehalococcoidia bacterium | reverse complement strand
GCCCAGCCCATGCCGACGCCCATGGACGCCAGCAGGAACAGCAAAACCACACCTAGGACGAGCGACCACTGCTTCAGCGCTCCCTTGCCTAAGGTCCGGAGCCCAATGTCCATGATCTGCGTCTTGGATGGCGGCAATGTGAGCTGGCGGACTAAGATCATCGCGCAGAGAATGATGATCCCAAGGCTCGTCCATTTGGGCAAGAACCCCGTCTGCGTGCTCATGCTCAGAGAGCCCGCCAAGAAAGCGCCCGCCAGGGCTCCCATCGCGATGGTCGGCACTATCTGCCACTGACGCCAGTTGAATTCCAGCTTGGGCATCACCCGGTTCAGGCCCACGCCGGTGGCAGCGTCCGTGCCCGACCCTCCGGCGATCACCCCCGGCGATGCCTCCGCCACGGTTCGCGGCGTCCGCAAGGCGAACTGGAAGTACACTACCGCCGCCACCGTGATGATGAACAGGACAATCGTGATCGGCCGCGTCAGCATACCCACCGCCCCGTACAGACCGAGCGCCGTCTGGAGGTTGCCCTCGATGACAGGCCCCAGGATGAACCCCAGGATCACCGGCGGCCGCGGCCAACCATAGGCCTTCATGATGATGCCGATGACGGCAAACGACAGCAGAATAGGCACGGCGAGCCAGGTGGTCATGTACATGTATGAGGCCAGCAGCGCCATGGGCATCGTCACTGCTCCCACTACCGGGAAAGGGACCTTCGTCAACTTGGCTAGCTGCGGGGTGATGGCCAGCCCAACTCCCGTGATCACCACGTTGCTCAAGCCAATCGTCAACACCGTCGCCACGGTGAAGTATGCCCTCTGCCCTAGCAATGGCGGACCCGGCGCGATTCCATAAGCGACCATGCCGCCGATGATGAAGGCCCAGCCCAGGCCACCCGGCACTCCCAGCGCCAAGCTCGGCACCGCCTGTCCGCCCGTCTTGGCGTTCTGCGCCGACTCGGAGAAGAGCACCCCGTCCAGCGAGCCCTGCTCCGTCCCGAACTGGCTCTTGTCCTTGGATAGGGCGATGCCAAAGGCATAGGCCAGCCAGTCTATCGTGCCGGAGCCGACACCCGGTATGATCCCCAGGAACACGCCATAGATGGACTGCCGGAGCACCATCCGCCACTTGCCGAACCCGATCCTTGCCCCTTCCAGCATGTCCTTCCGGGAGACCCTGGTGTCGCCGGAGGAAATGGCCTTCCTGCTCGCGATCAGGTCCAGCATCTCCGGAAAGGCGAACAGTCCTATGGTGGTCGCCACGAGGTTGGTCCCGTCCCACAGGTCAGTCCTGCCGAAGGCATACCGGGGGACGCCCGTCACCGGCGCTGTCCCGATGGTCCCCACCAAAATCCCGAATAGACCTGCGGCGAGGCCTTTGAGCATGGCGCCCCGGCTCAATGCCGAGACCATGGCCACGCCGAACAGCGCCATCGCCGCTATCTCGGAATAGCTGAACTTCAGGATGAACGGCTTCAAGATGGGAATGAGGGCCGCCATGGCCAGCGCCCCGAACACCCCGCCCACCATCGAAACGGAGTAGACGGCCCCCAGCGTCTTCGCTGCTTCGCCCCTGCGCACCAGCCGGTGTCCTTCAAGGAAGGTCACCTGTGACTCCGCGGAGGCATACCCCGCCACCAGCGCAGGGATGGACTCCAGATTGTTCCCCGCCCCCACCAGCGCCATCAAGACGGTCAGCCCGATCACAGGGTCATTGACCTTGAGGATAAGGAATGGAATCGCAATCGCCATTAGGAACGGTGTGCCCAGGCCTGGCACCAGGTGACCGACAATGGCCAAGGCAAGACCGGCGGCAAGCGCTATCCAATATCCCCCCTGGCCCAGGTACGCGAGGCCGTGCGTTATCGCATCCATGCTAAGCCCACCTCGGAGAGCTAAGGCTTTAATACTTCCCTATCGTCTACATGCGTGAGATTCCCTTGATACCGGATGTACGGCGCCAACAGGCGTGAGGATTCCGCGAACATTACGCATTCTATGCCCAGAGGTCAACCTCCTTGCGAATGGCCACCGGGGTAGACTCTTTCGTCCATTTGGCTCGGCACCAATGGCGCTTTGAGTTACCTTCAATCGCACTGAGGACGCGTGGCCCGCCCGTTCATTTCGCGCCGCTCTGTAGTCAACAAGTGATCAGAGTAATCAATAGGGGGTGACACTGTTCCTGGGAGCGCCCCAGTCGTCTGCGGTAGTACCAGTAGGCATGACGTAAGGCATCAAGCCTACCGTTCCAGAATGCCCTGGCGGAACATCTGAACCCTAGGCGGGGGGCTGTCCAAACAAGAATGGGGTTGATCGTTAGTACCAACCGTTAGGGCATCGGCGGGCTGGGTCGATGGGGAAATCTGCCGCCTTTAGCTAACGCACGATTTTCCCAATGCCGGAGGCTGGATCGTTGATAAGTCCAGCGCTCACTGCCAACGCCACCATTTGAATCCTATCGGAGGCCCCCAATTTCTCGCGTGCATGGGCAATATCCAATTGCACCGTGCGAACACTCACACCCAACTCATCCGCAATGGACTGCTCATGGCAGCCCCTTGCCAGACGCTGGACGACCACCCGCTCACGATCACTCAGGAAATTGGGCGGGTAAGGCGACTTTGGAACGCCGGAGGGCAATTCTTCAAAGAGTTTGCCGCGAGCATCAGAGTCGACCACGGTCCAACCCGACACCGCGAGGGGCAAGGCCGCCCCTATCTCCCAGACCCGGACATCAGTAGTGAGAAGGGCTACCCCACCCGCTGACGCCAATCTGCCAAGCGGCCCTTGGTTGGGATGCAGCGGCAGGAGAACGAGCAGACCAAGGTTCGACCGCACTTTCCGAAGCTCGAGAAGCTCGTCGGCAGAGTCGAGGCCATCAATCGGAAGCCGGACTATCACCGCGTCAGGCAAGTATGCCGCAACCGAAGCGCGCAGGGATGTGGCATCTCGGGCGAATCCCACGACCATTGCGTTTCGCCCCCGCGAAAGGGCGTCATTCAGCATCTCTTGCCACAGCCGCCGACCCGCTCCAATGACGACAGTGAATTTCCCGGTCCCCTCCCCTGCCCAATCTTCATCCCTCATGAGAGCCCCTTCGCCCTTTGCGTGAACCCGCAATGCAGCGGTCACAAATGTAGCACATCCCGCAACGGATATTGCATAAAAGGCGATTGTCAGGGTGAACCCCCGGTTATATACCCTACCGACCGCAAGGCACCGATGCTGCTCAGATGGCTGCGATGCTTGACGGCTTCGCTGTACGCCGTTGGCGCTAGCATCGGCTGATGAGGAGGAGGCGACTGTGATCATCGATGTTGACTCTCACCTACGTGAGAACGTGTTCATGGACGAGGTCTACAAGCTAGACCCTCCGTACGACGACTACACCCCGGTGCTCGTCAAGGATGGTCCTCCGCTGGAGCGCCGGTTTGAGACCAAGTTTCCCCGCCACCACGTCAGTGAGGGGAGCCGCGAGTCATACGACCACAACTACATGTACGACGTGAACGCCAACTGGCGAGGCGGCGAGGTCGCCCGCAGACAGGTGGTCGGCTACGACATGGCCAAACGGGTCGAAGCCAACGCCCTAGAGAACCTGGACAAACAGGTGGTCTTCCCAACAGGCATCTCACTGGCGACCATGACCGAGGGAGGCCTAGGGGCCGCCATGTGCCGCGCCTACAACAATTGGGCGACCGGCATTCTGGTCAAAGGATATGAGGATCAGCTCCTGCCGGTTGCGCTAATGCCCGCGGGGTGTCCTGAGGAGATGGCCGGCGAGCTACGCCGCGCCGTCATGGAACTCGGATTCAAATCGGCCCACCTAGTCTGCTATCACGGTGACCGAAACCTCGACGACCCATCCTTCTTCCCCTTTTATGAAGCAGCGGAGGAGATGGACGTCCCGTTGTTTTGCCACCCCAACGGCCACTACGGGTTCATCACCGAGCGGTTCCAAAACTTCCTTTCTATGCACACCCTCGGACGGCCCACCAACTGCACTCAAGCGCTCGTAGCCCTGGTCACCGGTGGCGTCTTCGAGAAGTTCCCCGGGCTGAAGGTGGCCTTCTTCGAGTGTAGCGCTGAGTGGCCGCTGTATTGGATGCACCGCATGGATGACGACTTCGAGTGGCTCGCGGACAACCAGGAGCGCCACTTGTCGATCCGTCTCTCTATGCGCCCGTCTGAGTATGTGCGCCGCAACTGCTACGTCACCATGGAAGCCGACGAGCATCCCGCCGCATTGCGGATGGCCCTCGACGAGCTCGGCGAGGACCGGATCCTCATGGCGACGGACTACCCGCACTTCGACTCTGAGTATCCTCACACCGTTTCCAAGATTCAGCAGAACAACGTCCTCAGCAAGATCCAAAAGGAAAAGATCTTGGGAGAAAACGCCCGGGCGTTGTTGAGGCTGTAGGGCGTTCCCCCTATCGAACCGGAATCACCTTCGGTCATGACCTAAAGAGCCGATGCCGATAAGGAGGAAATGCATGAGAGTCCAGGCAGCGATGAAGTCATTGATGACCTTAGTAGGGTGCTTGGCATTTATGGCCCTGCTTGCCGCGTGTGGCGGCGGGGGCGCGGCAACGCCGACTCCAACGACACCGGCAAGCACGAGCGCCACGCCGACTCCGACGGCGGCGCAACCGGCCACCACGCCAACTTCCTCATTCGACGCAGCGGCATACTTCGGAGGCAAGACCATCCATATTGTGGCCAATGACAAAGCTGGGGGTGGCACGGATGTCACGGCACGGGCCGTTGCCACGGTATGGGGACAGTTCATCCCCGGCCACCCCAATATTGTCGTGGAGAACAAGACCCCTTCGGTCGCGGGCCTGAACTATGTGTGGTTGGCGAAACCCGACGGCCTTACTGTCGGATCGATGGCGACGAGCCAGATGTACACAGGACCATTCACCCAGGGTGCCCAATACAACGCCAAGGGCTGGGGAATGATCGGCTCCGTCCTGCAGGCCTCAGATGCGTGGTCCGTGAGCAAGGACGTGCCGTATCAGACGTTGGCGGACGCCGAACACGGCACATATCCTATCAAATATGGTGTGGGCTCCACGGATCCTGGCCAGCTATCCACCGAAGACATTCAAATCATGTGGCTCGCGGACCAGCTTGACATTCCCCTCCAGGTCTACGGCATCGTTGGCCTACCCTCGACATCAGTCCTGTTGGTAGCCTTCGAAAAGGGGGACATAAACATAATCGCAAACGGCAACACCGGATGGATCGAATTGCCAGCGGAGCGCCCCGACTGGCTGTCCTCCGGCTACGTGCGGCCATTTGTCAACGCGGGCACGCCAGGCGAGTCGCTACCGCCTGTTCCGGGAGTCGGTCCCTGGCCTGCCAAGAACGTCGTCGACTATTTGAGCGCTTCGCAAAAGCAGACATGGCTCGGTCTGCTGGCCGAGCCGAGCTTCAACAAGCCGTTTTTCGTACCCCCCAATACCCCAGCCCCAGTGCTGAACACACTCCGCACGGCGTTCTGGCAGATGTTGCAAGACCCCACCGCCGCTGCGGCAATTCAGAAGTCGTTGGGCTCTACCAAGGCGCTGTTCAAGCCTGAGCAGGGCGCCGACGATGAAAAGGAAATACAGCAGAACGCAGACACGATCGTGAGCACTTACGAGAAGGTCGCCACCACGCAGCAGCGGCAAGCTTGGGTCAACAAGTTCGTCAAGTGAGCATGCCGCATATAACAGATTGGAACGTACAGACGAGGTGAGGGATGGCAAGGCCACCGGTTATCGACGCAGACGGTCACATCCTGGAACGCCAGCAGGACGCCAGAAAATATCTGGAGCCGCCGTGGGACAAACGGCCGACCCGGTTCTGGCCGGACAGCTACCCCTGGGACACCGAGCTGTTTGGCACACTCACTAACCATGGGTACCGGGACGGCGGTCTCGCGCCTGAGCAGCAGGTGGAAACTTGGCTGAAGATATTGGATCGTGAGAATATCGAAACAGCAGTACTTTTCCCGACTGGCTCAGGGCACGTGGCGTACATCCCTGAGCCGGATTGGGCGGTGGCCGCGGCCTGCGCCATCAACACCCATTTCGCCAAAGACTACGCTGCCAGGTCTTCCCGCCTGCGGCCCGTGGGCGTCCTGCCCTTGGGTGACCCCCAAGCGGCCGTGCAGGAATTACGTCGCGCCGTCTCCGAACTTGGCCTCGTCAGCTTCGAGATTCTGTCTGCAGGCCTCCCCTTTGGCCTGGGCGACCCGTACTACCACCCCGTGCTGGCGGAAGCAGAGCGGCTCGGCGTGCCGCTCTGCGTGCATGGGACGCGGTCGAAGCTCGAGGACGTTGGAGGCAACCGCTTCAGGACCTTTGCAGAAGTCCACACCTATGTATTTCCTGCCTCCGTCATCCTCCACTTCGTGAGCGTCATGAGTAACGGCGTGCCCGAACGATTCCCTAACCTCAAGCTGGCCTTCTTGGAAATCGGCGCGACGTGGCTCACCTATTGGCTCGACCGGCTGGACGAGCATTGGGAGCTCCGCGGCAAATATGAGATGCCCCATGTCACGAAACGCCCCAGCGAGGTCTTCCGCGAACATGAGCTCTACGTGAGCGTGGAGCCGGAGGAAACCCTGCTCCCGCAGACTATTGATTATGTTGGAGCAGACCATTTCCTCTTCGCGTCGGACATCCCACACTGGGACGCCCGGTTCCCGGATAACCTCCAGTTCTTAGAGTCCCGAGAAGACATTTCGGAGCCCATCCGGCGAAAAATACTGTACGAAAACGGAAAGCGGTTGTTTGGCCTATGAGTGTAGAGTTGTAAGGGTAGACCCAAGGAGGTGCGACAAATGGCCATCGTTGACGATCTACACACGGACAACCAGTTGGACGTCAGCCGAGAATTGCTCATCTCGGCCGACTCCCATGTATCAGAGCCGGGTGACCTGTGGAAGACCAGGCTGCCCGCCAACCTGCGCGACCGGGCACCCGTGTTCGAGGAGCGCCGCTCCGGCGCCGCCCATTCCGCCGGCACCATGGCCGAATCGCGTCCGGGGGGATGGGACCCGCACAGCCGCGTCAAGGAGATGGCCCAGGACGGCGTCAGCGGCGAAGTGCTGTTCCCCACCCTTGGACTGCGTCTCTACGCCATGGACGATGCCCGTTTGCAAGAAGAGTGCTTCCGGGTCTACAACGACTGGATCATAGAGTACTGCCGGGCCTCCCCAGACCGGCTCTTCGGCATCGCCACCATCGCCGTCTATGACATCGATCACGCCATCAAGGAAATGGAGCGATGCAAGAAGGCCGGCCTGGTCGGCGCTATGGTCTGGCAGGTCCCGCCTCGCGAGCTGCCCTTCACCGCCGGCCACTACGAGCGCTTCTGGGCCGCCGCGCAGGACATGGAGATGCCCATCAACCTCCACATCCTCACCGGCTTCGACTACAGCCAAAACCTCACCGGCGACCGTGGGGGCCCATTGGAGGCGCAGCGAGGCTCCGTCAACCTCAAGATTGCCGGCGCCTCCAACACCCTGTTCGACATCATCTTCTCCGGCGTTTTCGAGCGTTACCCGAACCTGAACATCAACGTCGTGGAGAGCGAGGTCGGCTGGATCCCCTTTTTCCTCCAGCAGTGGGACTACTACGTGCGCCGCTTCGGCTCGACGCGGGCCGACGGACAAGGCCAGCGGCCCCTGACCATCCGCATGCTCCCCAGCGAGTACTTCGCCCGCAACATGTCGGCAACCTTCTTCGACGACCCCGTCGGCGGCAAGCTGCTCACCTGGTGGGGCGTGGACAACTGTATGTGGTCCACGGACTACCCGCACCCCAACTCCAAATGGCCCGAGTCCCGCGAGTTCTTGGTCCGTAATCTCGGCCATCTTCCCCAAGACTCCATCAGGAAGCTGGTGCGGGAGAACGCGGTCAAGTTTTACAAGATCCCGGTCCCGGATCCGCTGTTGGTCTAGGCACGCGTAATGTCATTTCGACCGAAGTCTCGATGAAGTCAGGGATGAAGTCAGCACGGAGTGGACAAACCTCTCAGGCAACCGTCAACCCTTAGTGCACAGCAGCAGGAGGAAAAGCTCGTGGCCACCCAGCAACGACCCGCTCAGCACCAGAAAGTCAACGCCCCGAGCAAGGACGTGACCATCGCCAACGTGTGGGAGAACGTCAAATTCACCAAGGCACGCAATCGCGTCCAGCTCGCCTATGAGCCCAAGGACATCCAGATAGCCATCAACTGCTATGCCCCCGGCGCCCGCAACGAGATGCACTAC
>JBJKQC010000084.1:0-10762 GCA_046705745.1 Dehalococcoidia bacterium | reverse complement strand
AATCAGGAGGCGTTTTCCTGGATCTGGACTATATTCCCCGTGCTGGACTGGACAGCCATCTGGGCCGGCTGTGCTCGGCCGGGTTCCATCAGGTGCGCTGTGCGCGGCAGGACGGCTCCCGCGCCATGCTCATGGCCGTCTGCCTCTCATGACGCTGAGCGCCGGCCCGGTCCGTCTATGGTTCGCCACTTCAAACGCCGAGCGGGAATCGGCCATGCGAATCCGTATGGCGGTGTTCGTGGATGAACAAGGCGTGCCGCCCGATGAGGAGCCGGACGATTACGACTCCGTAGCGTTGCACCTGCTCGCCTCAAGCTCGGAGTTGCTCGTGGCCACCAGCCGCTTGGTCGTCCTTGATGGACGCGTGGGGCTCGTCGGACGTGTCGCGGTCTTGCCGGAATGGCGCCGGCGCGGCATCGCCGGGACGATGCTTGATATGGTGGAAGAGAAGGCCCGTCAGCTGGGTCTGTTCTCGCTGGAGCTTCATGCTCAAGCCTACGTGACCGAGCTCTATGCGAAGCACGGTTACGTGGTAGTAAGCGCGCCCTACTTCGAGGCAAGCATCGAGCACGTGACCATGCGCAAGGTGCTTCAGGGGCACTAGATCAGCCGTTTACTCCAGCGTGGTGCGCCGGTCCCATGGACTTGAGATCGAACGTGCCGTGAACGTCGCGGACCTCTATTGCGTCGCTTTCCAGCATCGCGCCTCGTGCGAACCTCCGGTCATCGGTGCCGGCATTAACGCTCAGTAGCCACCTGCCTTCTCTTAACAATTTTTCATAACGCGCGGCATCTTCTGCCTCTAGCCCTTGTTCAGAAGCCGCCATCGCGCCCAACCAAGCGCCAAAAGCTGCGCCGAACTTCCAGATGGTCACGGCCAGCAGCACCTTCACGTTGACGTCCATGTGTATGAAGAGAATCGCTATGACTATCGGGAACTCTGTGACCAGCGCGCCGATTATGCCCCAGCGTACCGCGGGCCGCCGCATCGACTCTCCGCGTTGCATAAAGTGACAGGGCGGTGCTTCGTTGTTGGTCGATGGACTAAATAATGCGATCTGACTATCCAGATAGCCTGCACCGACGAACAATCTGCGCGCGGCATTGGCCGCTGAACCTTGTGCGTAAATACCTACTATCTGGCTCATTTGCCCATCTCCAGGGCTCAGGCCACCCCCGGCACCCTTCCCGTCAAGTGTTCCTCGAAGAAGCTTAAGAGTCGTGGAGCGGCATCCGCCGCCGCCACTGGGGTCCATCGCACCGGGTTGAATGGATCGTTAAATGCGTGCGGAGCTCCGTCATAGCGGTAGAACGTGTGGGCCACTCCTTGGTGAGTAAGCTCTGCGTCTATCAAGTCCACGTCCGCGGGCGAAGGGTTAGTGTCGTCATTGCCGAAAAAGCCGATGACAGGGCATCGGATGTTGCCGCTTAACGACAAGGGTGGTGGCCCATCACCCCAAGCTTGTGCAATGTCGGTGCCGTAGAAGATGGCGGCGGCCTCGAAAGTATCGGTGGAAGCCGCCATCAGGTACGCGACTCGCCCGCCGATACAGAAGCCGATGACCCCAACAGGCCCACCAACGAAAGGTATTGCCTTGAGATGGCCCAGTGCGGCAAGGATGTCTCGTTGGATTTCATCGTCCCGCAACGCGTCCTTCATCGGCATTGCCACATCCCGCCTGCGCGGGTCCTCGAACTTCAGGCTGATCAGCTCCTGTAGGGAAATATCCTTTTGCCGGTGGTAGAGGTAGGGCGCGATAGCCACGTACCCCGCAGCAGCCAGCTCGTCACACTTGGATTGGATGAACTGGTCTATGCCAAAGGCGTGCATGCCCACGACCACGCCTGGATATGGGCCGTCCCCCGAAGGTGCCGAGACATAGGCCTTCATGGGGCTGCCGTCCACGCTAATCGTGACCCAGTTGGATGCCATGACGCTATCTCTCCGCACCAACGCCCGCCTTCAGCTTGTCGTTGAAGAAGCCCATTAGCTTACCCCAAGCATCTGTGGCCGCTTGCTCTCGGTAAGCGCCCGGGTTCGTAGGATCCATGAAAGAGTGCGCCGCGCCGTTGTATGCATGGAGTTCATGCTCTACGCGAAGTCGCGACAGCTCCGCCTCCACCCGGTCCATATCGTCCGGCGAAGGGTTCACGTCGTCTTTTCCAAAGAAGCCCATCACGGGGCAGAGAATCCGGTCGGACGCGGCGAAAGGGGAGGGGCCACCCCCCTTGGACTGGAACAGGCTGGCTGGATAGAAACAGGCTGCCGCCCTCAACCTGGCATTGCGCGTCGCCATCAGATATGCCACCCGTCCGCCTCCACAGAAGCCGGCCACCCCAACCATGCGGCCGTCCACCTGCGCCAGCGACGAGAGGTGATCCATAGCCGCGTTCATGTCGCGCACTATCTCTTCGTCCAACGTCGCTCCCGCCAATGGCCAGATAACCTCGCCCCACCGTGGGTCATCCCGCTTGAGGGAAAGGATCTCCTCAAGACTGATGTCCCGCTCCAATCGGTGGTAGAGGTCGGGTGCCGCCGCCGCATACCCTGCCTCTGCCAGGCGGTCACAGATGCTCTGGATGAACCTGTCCGCTCCCGCCGCATGCTGGGCCACCACGACGGCTGGGAATGGCCCCTGTCCTTCAGGGACGGCCACATACGTTTTCATGGGATGGCTGTCCACAGTCAGGGTTGCCCACGCCGATGCCATCCCTCTTCCCTCCAGCGACAATCCTCAGATTTCCACCGTAACAGCGTGTCTGCCGTCCGGCAACTGCCGATGCCAACAGCCTCACTGTGGCCGAACGCCTGTAAACACGGTCACCGCCTCCCTCAGATACAGGTCGTCGCGGCCGAAGACGAAGTGCTCGCTACTTGAGTCCGTGAGGAGTTCGAGGGCGCGCACGTCGTTGGGCGCCAGCGCCGCCCGACGGTCATCGTCCTCCAGCCAGCGCTTCAGGTGACGGGACATGTACCGTATCTGCACGTCCGTGAACGGTGGCAGCGCCTCGAGCAAGAACGTCTTGGCGGTCACACCCGCCAGGCCCGCATCGCGCAGCATCTGCGTCCAGCCGAAGGGGTACCGCTTGCCTTCCCCGCGCACGTTTGCGAAAAACCAGCGGTAGTACGCGACATCAAGGCGCGCCTCCAGCCCCGGCTCGCCGATGCCGATGTCGTCCGGGAGGAACTGAGCGTGCATGGCGCCTTCGCGCAGCGCCAACCGCCCGCCCGGCTTGAGCACGCGCGCGAGCTCTCGCACCCCGGCAAGCTGGTCCGGCAGGTGGTGAATGGTCCGGCTCGACCACGCCAGGTCGAACGCTTCATCGGGCAGGGGTATGTGCGTGATGTCCCCTTGCTGGTAGATCACCCGGTCTCCGAGCCCGGCGGCATCCACTGCTCCCCGGGTGGCCGTCAGCATCTCCTCGCTCTCGTCCAAGGCGGTCACCTTGCCCTTGGGTGCCGCCTGTGCCAGGAGGCAGGTGAAGCCGCCAGCACCGGAACCGGCTTCGATGATTGCCGCGTCTTGACGAGGCGACAGCCACGCCACTATCTGGGCGTACACGTCGCGGTACAAGGCGTCGTTGTTGCTCAGGCTCTCCGTGCTGTAGCCGTGCTCATGGTGCCCATGTCCGCCATGGTGACCATGATGTCCGTGCCCGCCGTGGCCATGGCCGTGCTCATGGGAATGCTCGTGATGGTGCTCTTCCATATTCCTCCAATCGTCTCCAGGCTGGTCAAGCTATCAGATTATCCTGCTAGGCGTGGGACACGCCTAGCTCCCAGTGATGGCGTCGATTCCTGTCAAGTGTCGGCCGAGGATGAGCTGGTGCATGTGGCGGGTGCCTTCGTACGTGTTCACCGTTTCCAGGTTCACGGCGTGGCGCATGGGCGAGAAATCGTCAGTGATGCCGGCGGCGCCCAGCAGGTCGCGGCAGGTGCGCGCGATGTCCAGCGCCGCTTGCGTATTGCTGTACTTGCCCATGCTCACATGCGACCAGTGCAGCTTCTCCTTGGCCTTGAGCCGTGCGATGCGGTACGCCAGCAATTGGGCTTTGGAAAGAGCAGTCGCCATGTCCGCTAGCTTCTCCTGGACCATCTGGAAACCCGCCAGCGGTCGTGAGAACTGGCTCCGCTGCTCCAAGTAGTGGAGCGTGGTGTGGAGGCAGTCGGCTGCTGCACCGGTCACTCCCCAGATGATGCCGTAGCGGGCTGAATTGAGACATTCTAGAGCGGAGCCCAGTCCACGCGTCCCGGGCAGCAGGCAGTCCCGGCCTATCGTTACGTTGTCAAGCTCAATCCGGCTCGTGATACTCATGCGCATGGAGAGCTTGTTGTGTATCTCTTCGGTGGTCACTCCAGACAGCGTCGCGTCAACGATGAAGCCCCGGACCTTCCCGTGGAGCTTCGCCCAAACGATGATAACGTCGGCAATGCTGCCGTTGGTGATCCAATACTTGGAGCCTGTTAGCCGGTAGCAGCCGTTCTCTTCGACGGCGACAGTTTCCATGCTGCCGGGGTCGCTCCCGTGGTCGGCCTCGGTCAGGCCGAACGCACCCAGCACTCGGCCTGCCGCCATTTCTGGGAGATATTGCTGTCGCTGCTCCTCGGTGCCGTGCAAATGAATCGCTGTCATGGCCAACGACGATTGCACGGAGGCGAAAGAACGTAACCCCGAATCGGCTCGCTCCAACTCCTGCATGATCAGGCCGTAGGCTAGAGGCCCAACACTGGCGCATCCGTAACCCTCGATATGCGCCCCGAAGATGCCCAGGCCTGCCATGCCGGGAATGAGCTGCTTGGGGAAAGCTCCTTCGCGGAAGTGGGGTACCACCAGCGGTAGCGCCTCCCGTTCTACGAACGCTCGTACGGAGTCGCGGACCTGCCGCTCCTCCACCGTCAGCTCGGATTCCAAGTCCAGCAAGTCGAACCCTCGGTACGTCTCCACAATGTGCTCCCAGCCCATTTGGGCCGGGGGCATTCTAGTACTTTAGCGATGTCATTTCGACCGGAATCCGCTATGCCGGGTCGAGTGTCGCAGAACCTACGTAGCGTAGCGTACGAGGGCCGCCCTGGCGAGTCTGGAATGTCCACTAAGGCCGACTGCTGCCCCCGGCCTGGTCACCGAGCGGCGTCAGATGGCCGCGGACGGTCAACGAAAGGCCACCCAGAAAACGCCTGGGTGGCCTCGAGAAACCGAGATCTTCTAGATCTACTTGCTACACCAGCTGGGCACCGTTGGGGTCGGCGCTGGAGTTGGAGCCCCAGGCCCGCCGGGCGTGGCGGTGCCTGGCAACGGCGTCACCGTCGCTTGCCCTGGGACCGGCGTCACTGTGCCAGCGCCTGGCGCCGGCGTCGCAGTAGCAGCCTTCTTCCGCTCGGAGATATTACAAAGAGCGATGGGCGCGCTGGCAAGCATGTTGAAATTGCTGTCCGCTGCCCACATTGTCTGCATGCTCTCTATCCCCACGCCCTTTTTCGTGAAGTCGCCGAGCGTCCAGGACGTGGCGAAGGCACCCTGCTTATTGACCTTTAGCGGGAAGACGCTACTTTCGGACGTAATGTCGGTAAGCACGCCGTTCCCATCCTGCACCAACAGTGTAATGACAGTGCCCGGGTTAAAGCCCGAGCCGTATATCCAAACAGTGCTGCTCTTGTTGAAGTCCACCTCGGTGGGCACTACGACCAGGTCCTCCGTGCCTGTCTTTTGCGCCTGCTGGTCCTGAGCGCTGGCGCTCCAGGGATTGCTCATCATCAAGGTCGCGGCGAGCCCTGCACACAAACCGGCCGCTAGCCAGATGAACTTATTCCTGCCGGAAAATACTTTCAGGATGATCTGTGATCGCGCCACGCGCCTACCCCCTTTCGCGAAAAGCGATGGTCTCTGGTCACCCCATATACGTAATCGGGCCACCAATCCGGAATGCTCTCCGAAGGTGCGCAGGCGGGACAATCTTGCTTCCGCCTAGAAGGGCGCTTAGACAGGGGGATGCCATTGGGGGATGGGCGGGGCCAGAAGGAGGCTTGCGTGAACAGCACAAGCTGGGGAAGGGATGCTTGTGGCGACGATTACCCTGCTGAAAACGTTGTGGCAAGGGGGCTGCAAAGAGGGAGGCCACAATCACAGTGGCCTCCCTCTTCATTCGCTCAGAGCTGTGCTGCGGACCTTGCGCAGCCTTGCCGGAGTAAGTTATCGGCCAGGCTATGCAAGGATGCGACGGGCCTGCGCCCCCAAGGCCGTGCCCCTACTTGCTGCAGAAGCTGGGTGGTGCGGGGGTTGGCGCCGGCGTCGCAGTACCACTGGGCGTTGCCGTACCGCTGGGAGTGCTCGTGGGCGTGGCTGCGGGCGCCCGGTTGTAGTTGCACAGGACGAGCGGCGCGGTCCCGAGGACGTTGAAGTTCTGGTCCACGATCAAGAGGCTGTAGTCGCCCTCGGCTCCAACCCCGGCCTTCGTCCAGTCGCCCACTGTCCATTTCATTGCGAAGGCGCCATCGTCATTGACCGTGATGGGGAAGGGCGTGGACAAGGCGCTAATGTCGGTGTAGACGCCATTGCCGTCCTTTAGCAGCGCTCCGATTTGGGTACCGGGCTCAAGGCCCGACCCATAGACCCACACGACGCTCTTGCTATTGAAGTTGACCTCGGTCGGATTGACGACGATGGTAACGCCGGGGGCGTTCTGCGCCTTGGCGTGGTGGCCCGCGCCACCCAAGAGAATTGCCCCGGCCGCGCCGGCGAGCATGGCAAGGCCTAGCCAGACGAGAAGAAGTCTTCGGTTGAACAAACGAGAACCTGCGCGATCTGTCAACACAGTAGCACCTCACCACATCGTAATGCGCTCTATGCCGTGCGCTAGTCCGGTGGTAGCTCCCAGGTACGTGCTGGGGCCGAGCAGGCCATTCGCCCGCCGATCAGACACCGTCGCACTTTGACCCGCGTGACGAATTCCGTACCGCTGAACACATGCCACTAGAGCTTTGTGAATATAGTGCCCTTCAAATAGCCTAGTCAATAGGGCTATATGGAGACTGGGAATACCGCTAACGACACGGGACGTGGCAAGGGTAAGGCGCTTACGCTGCCCACGATTAGCGTTGCCGGTGATGAAGCGATATGCCTGGGTCACCCGCCCAAATCGCGCAGGAGTTCGCGAATGCGGGCGAGGCGGGCCTGGCCGTCCTCCAAACGCTGGCGCTCCCGCTCCACCACGTCCTCGGGCGCTTTGCTGGTGAACTGCTCGTTGTTCAGGCGCGCTTCCAGGCCCGAGAGGTACCTGGTGGTCTGCTGGGCCTCGTCGGCGAGGCGCTTGCGCTCGGCGGCGACGTCGACCGAGTCGCCCATGGAGAGCATGACGGTGGCCTGGCCGACAACCAGCTTGACCGTATCGGCCGGGGCCGCGGGTGTCTCGCCGCCCACGGAGGGGCCGGCATTGCCGAAGGCGATGGTGCCGACGCGGGCGAGCTGGCGGATGGCCTCGGCGGCCTCACGCAGGGCCACGCCATCGGCCGGCACGTTGACCACCGCGTCGAGCTGCTTGGTGGGCTCGACGCGGAACTCGGCGCGGACGTTGCGGATGGCGCGGATGACATCCGTGAGCAGAGAGACCTCAGCCAGCGCCCGCTCGTCTGGCGCGGCGTCGGAGGGCATTGGGTAGGGCGCGAGCATGATGGTGCGCCGCCCTTCGAGATCGTCAGGGTCAGTGGCGGATGCGGGCGCATGAGGGCCGCTTGTTCGTCCTGCGACTGCTTCGCGCTCTGGACGAACGGGTACCCGGCCCTGGGCGAGCCGGCGGCTCGCCCCTACGCGTTGGTCTGGGCTGCCGGGGGCCCGGACCGAGGCCACGGGCACCGGTGGCAGGGCGGCGGTGAGGTGCTGCCAGAGCTCCTCGGTGATGAAGGGCATGAAGGGGTGCAGGAGGCGCAGGGAGCGCTCCAGGACGTGGGCGAGGACCTTACGGGGCGCCTCGTCGCCGGCGCGGAGCCGGACTTTGGCCAGCTCGATGTACCAGTCGGCGTACTCTGACCAGATGAAGTCGTGGAGCAGGCGCTGGATCTCGCCGAGCTGGAAAGCGTCCCAGAGGCGGTGGACCTCTTCGGTGACCTGGTCCAGGCGGCCGAGGATCCAGCGGTCCTCGCGGTGGTCGCGCGGCGGCGCGTCGTACCAGCCTCCGAGGGGAGAGGGGGCTGTGAGATTCTTCGCTTCGCTCAGAATGACATCCGCACCCTCCGTCTCAGGGGGAGGGGAAGACTGGCCATGGCGAGCGCTTTGCGGGGCTGGCGTTTCACCCCCACCCTGGCCCTCCCCCTCAGGGGGAGGGGAAGAGGCGGCCTCGGCCTCGCGGGATGAGTCGAGGGTGGTGAGGACGAAGCGGGTGACGTTCCAGAGCTTGTTGGTGAAGTTGCGGGCGGCCTGGAGGCGCGCCGGGCTGAGGCGGGTGTCGTTGCCGGGTGCGGTGCCGGTGCTGAGGGCGAAGCGGAGGGCATCGGTGCCGTATTCCTTGATGGACTCCAGCGGGTCGATGACGTTGCCGCGGGTCTTGCTCATCTTCTGGCCGTGGGCATCCCGGATGAGGCCGCTGAGGTAGACGGTGCGGAAGGGGACGTCGTCCGTGTTCTCCAAGCCCAGCATGATCATGCGGGCGACCCAGAAGAAGAGGATGTCGTAGGCCGTCTCCATGACAGAGGTCGGGTAGAAGTACTTGAGGTCCTCGGTCTCGTCGGGCCAGCCGAGGGTGGAGTGCGGCCAGAGGCCGGAGGAGAACCAGGTGTCGAGGACGTCCTCGTCCTGGGTGATATAGGTAGAGCCGCAGCCCTCGCAGACGACGGGATCGTCGATGGCGACGGTCACGTGGTCGCAGTCGGCGCAGTACCAGACGGGGATGCGGTGGCCCCACCAGAGCTGGCGGCTGATGCACCAGTCGCGGATGTTCTCCATCCAGTTGGCGTAGACCTTCTCGAAGCGGTCCGGGACGATAGTGATGCGGCCGTCCCGGACGGCGTCCAGGGCGCGCTTGGCCAGGGGCTCGACATGGACGAACCACTGGAGGCTGACGATGGGCTCCACGATGTCGGCGCTGCGCTGGCAGTGGCCGACGGAGTGGAGGTGGGGCTCCACGCGCTCCAGAAGGCCCTCGCGCTCGAGCTGCTCGACGATGGCCTTGCGGGCGGCGAAGCGCTCCACGCCCTCGTAGGGGCCGGCGTTCTGGTTGAGAGTGCCGTCCGGGTTGAGGATGTTGACGATGGGCAGGTCGTGGCGCTGGCCGGTCTCGAAGTCGTTGGGGTCGTGGCCGGGGGTGATTTTCACCGCGCCGGTGCCGAACTCCATGCTGACCGCCGCGTCCTCGATGATGGGGATTGGGCGGCCCAGAATCGGCAGGAGCACCTGCTTGCCGCTGAGGCCCGTGTAGCGCTCGTCGGAGGGGTTCACTGCGACGGCCGTGTCGCCCAGGAGCGTCTCGGGACGGGTCGTCGCGACGGTGAGGTGGCCGGAGCCGTCCTCCAGGGGATAGCGGATGTAATAGAGGTTGCCCTGCTCCTCGAAGTGGTCGACCTCCAGGTCGGAGAGGGCCGTGCGGCAGCCGACGCACCAGTTGATCATGCGCTCGCCGCGGTAGATGAGGCCCTTGTCGTAGAGGCGCTTGAAGGTGGTGCGGACGGCGCGGACGGGGCCGGGGTCCAGGGTGAAGGTCTTGCGGCGCCAGTCGCAGGAGACGCCGAGGCGCCGGTGCTGGTTGTCGATGATGTTGCCGTACTTGTGGACCCAGTCCCAGATGTGCTTGACGAAGGCCTCGCGGCCGAGCTCGTGTCGGTTGAGGCCCCGCTTGGCCAGGTCGCGCTCCACCACCATCTGAGTGGCGATGCCGGCGTGGTCGGCGCCGGGCAGGTAGAGGGCGACGTCGCCCAGCATGCGGTGATAGCGGGTGAGGGCGTCCTCCACGGCGGCGCGGCTGGCGTGGCCGAGGTGCAGCTCGCCCGTGACGTTGGGCGGCGGCATGATGATGGTGAAGGGCCTGCGGGCGGGGTCCGGGTCGGCGCTGAAGAAGCCGGAGGACTCCCACCACTTGTAGAGGCGTTCCTCGACGTCCGAGGCGTCGTAGCTCTTTGACAGTGACGCGGGCGGCTGCGGCTCGCGTGGGGGCTTGGTGGTCATGGCAACCATCTTGCGGAGGGGGATGTAGTCCATTCTAGTGACCGTTGCCTTTCAGGGTCAACGAAGGGCGGGTAAGCAGTGAGCAGTGCGCAGTCAGCAGCAAGGGCCGGATGGTGGACTGGGCGATTAAGAATTCAAGAATTTCCGTTTTTTTCATTGGTGTTTTCCGGGCGGATGTGGTTGGCGATGGCGGGCGCCGGGCCGGGCAATCGCTTCACCCTCGCCCTAGCCCTCTCCCAGTGGGCGAGGGGACGGAGGGTGGGTGGTGCCGTCCTTATTAAGGGCAGGCCGGTCGAGGGCGAAGCATCCGCACCGCCCGCCCGCCGCCGCCGCCTGCCACCAGATGCTTCGCCCCTACACACCCTGGCCTTCCTCACCATTGGAGGGAGGGGGGCCTGGGGCGTCGGCGGAGGTGGCGAGGCCGAGGCGGGCGCGTTGGGCGGCGGCCCAGGCACGGGCCTCGGCTATTTGCTGGGCGTGGGCGAAGTCCTTGCCGGGCCATTGCCAGTACCAGGCGCCTCGGCCGCGGCGGCCGCCTTTTTCGGCGACGCGAACGCGGGCGATGCCGAGGGCGTCGGCGACTTGGGCGACGATGCCGCGGGGGAAGGAGCGGG
>JBJKQC010000083.1:0-2527 GCA_046705745.1 Dehalococcoidia bacterium | reverse complement strand
GAGAGCGAGGTGTAGAGACTGTTTTCTATGGCGACCCAGGCCGAGGTGGCCTTGAACCCGTCAAAGGTGACCGTTGCCAGGGTGATGGTCACGAGGACCATTGTCGAGGCATCGAGGCCCTGGGTGCGCAGCAGCCCGGCGGCGTACGGCCGTAGGTAGAGCCCCCGCGATGCTTTGGGCGCCTGGCGGAAGCAGTGATAGCAGTTGACGCAGTGGCCATCGTTGTCCCGGCAGCCCAAGGGGCAGGCCTTGCAGGTGGCGGCGTCGGTGACGCGGACCTCGGTGGGGGCAAACCGGGCAAACAGGCCGAAGACCAGGGAAAAGGGTTCGCCGTGCTCGAGCCACTGGTCCTTGCCGAAGACGAACATCCCTCCCCAGTTTACGGCAGAGAAGACCAGGATGATGATGGCTAGGGTGGGAGGATTGGCAGGGGAGGGGAAATCGAGCTCCGTCCAGGCAAAGATGAAGAAGAGCAGCGCGCCAGGCCATACGCCCCACCGAGCGGGATAGGGGCGATTGAGGCCGAGCCCCTGGCCCGAGGGCGCCAGGCGTCGATAGACAGCCTCCGTGGCTTCGAACGCTGTTTTCCAGGGATTGAGGACCGGCCAGATGTTCCCTATGAGGCCTGAAAAGTAGGAGATGCCCACCCACCAGATCACCCACACCAGGGTGGGTGCCAGGTTGTTCTGTGGGTTGGCTTGGCCGACGAGCGCCGTGGCGATAATGAGGACGAACAGAGCGAAGGAGAGGACCTTGACCGGAAGGATGAGCCAGGGACTCGCAAGCCAGCGGAACATGGACCACCGGAAAAGGTTTACGCGAGGATAGTCCTGCGGACCCGAAGCGCCGCGGACAAAGATGCCGGCCAGCACAAAGGTTAACGCGACAACGGCGCCGGCGCCGATGAGATAGAGGTCTAGTGGAATGGGCAGGTCGTAACGAATACCGAAAGCGTGGGCCTCGGCTATCTGGGGCAAGGCGGCCTGCAGGAGCAGCAGTCCTCCGGCCAGGAGCGCAGCATGCTTGCCATAGCCTCTCAAGCGGCCGGTGACCCTACGCGTCCGCCTTGGCCTCGAATGAGCATGACCTTTTGCTGGATTGGATTCGTGCATTGCCGTGCCGCTCCTTGCGGATGCGAGAAGGGGCTTGCCGCATCGGGAACGGCGGCCCAGTCCTCATGGGTTGGGAGCCCTGACATCAGGGCTCCACGTTTAATCTGCCGATATCCAGGGCGTTAGTCTCGGACGGTGGGTTCCCCAGGTGGTATTCCACAGGGAAGCTGCCGGAGTCCTTCGCAACGAAGGTGAGGGTTGTCTCCTGGCCGGGGGAGACATCCTTTTCCAGATTGTAGCCGTGAATGTGCAGCGCGCCTGGGGTGTCGGAATCGACGACGAAGGTCACGGTGTCGCCTTGCTTCACGGTGAAGGTCTGAGAGTCGCCACCAACGATGGCGGAGTTTTGGACCTGAATGTGGATGGCGTCGGTCTTGGGAGTAGCACTCTGGGGCGTACCGGTGCCGCCACTGCCGCAGGCCGAGGCGGCAATGGCCGCCAACGCCAGCAACAGCACGAAAGTCAACGTGGGCCTTCCAGTAGTCATTACGGTCTCCTTCCGCGCCCGGGCCTCACGCACCGACCGGACTGTATTGGGGCCCAACAAATTGCCCGCGTTCACTTGAGGTTCTTCTGCTCTTTTTCTTCGGTCTGGCGGCGGATATGGCGATCGAACCACGGCTTCCAAGTCCGCCGGGTGGTATAAAAGATGCCCAGGACGATGCAGATCACCAGGATGGCGGGCCAGAACCACACGCCTATGTCCATGGGCTGGACGATGTCGGGGAAGTCGATGGACGTACTGCCCAGAGGCCCATGGACATCCATGACAAAGAGCCAGTTCCCGGGCGTGGTCAGATCAACATTCACGTCCTGACAGTCCAAGTAGGGGCAGGGAATGCTGGTGAAGACCCGTGGCGCGCTGGTTGCGGGAGTTGGCGTGCCGGCGGCCGCAGGCGGTATTGCGGTCACCTTTACCGTTACTCCATAGACGGCGGCCCCATTGGGACCGGGTTGGGTGACGAAGAAGGTCACGTGCCAACTTCCCACCGTGGGGTGGTCTGGGTTCGCGCGGATGAGAACGTGGTATGGACCGGAGTCCTTGTTGTAGATGATGGCGCCGCTGCCGTTTGCCCTGGCCGACGAGGCATGGACCATTAGCGGCGCGGCCAACACCAGAAAAACGAGGAGCGCCCCCAGCCAGCGCTGGGCACGCGGGGTGGACAAGGCATGCTGGTCGGTCTGCACGGTGCTCCAAGATACGGACGGTTCGGCAGGAAATGGGCCGCAGGGCGGACGGGGCCGGCCCGTGCGGCACTGATTCCCGCTAGGACCATGGCCGCGGGTCTCCCACCCTGAAGTGGTTGTTGTGTCAGCGGTTGTTACTGTGCTTCTGCTCGCTTGGGGGCAGCGCGTTGTTGGGGGCGCTCCTGGGCTTCCTGGGCCCGTTCCTCGTCACGGAACACCCCCCAGAG
>JBJKQC010000082.1:0-2696 GCA_046705745.1 Dehalococcoidia bacterium | reverse complement strand
TCCGTGACGATGGCGACGACCGAGGCCGTCATCTGGGAGAAGTCGATGAAGGCATTGCGGATGTTGGACCGCATACTGGCGGTCTGCTCGCGGATTTCCAGGATGCGCATGGAGCGCATTGTACAGGGAGTAAACGGTGAGAGGTGAGCAGTGAGCGGTGAAAGACAGTCCTACTCCACCAGCCCAGCTAGGGCGAGCCACCGACAGCGACCTTACACGGGGACTTGACTGGCGGCGGCGTGCTGCTCGTCAGCGTGGTAGGAGGAGCGGACGAGGGGACCGGCGGCGACGTGGCGAAAGCCCATCTCGTAGCCGGCCTCCTCGATCTCACGGAACTCGCGCGGATGCCAGAAGCGGTCCATCTCCACGTGCTTCTTGGACGGGCGCAGGTACTGTCCGACGGTGAGGAGCTGCACGCCGTTGTCGCGTAAATCGCGCATGGTCTGGAGGACCTCGTCCATGGTCTCGCCCAGGCCCACCATCATGCCGCTCTTGGTCGGGATGTCCGGCGCGTGCTCCGCGGCACGGCGCAGGAACTCCAGCGACAGATCGTAGTCGCCCTTGGCACGGACGCTGGGGAAGACGCGGCGGACGGTCTCGATGTTGTGGTTGAGGACAGCGGGGCCGGCCTTCAACACTGAGCGCAGGGCCAACCAGTTGCCCTGGAAGTCCGGTGTCAGCACCTCCACCTTGCAGTCCGGCACTCGCTCGTGGATGAGGCGGATGCACTCGTGGAAGATGAAGGCGCCGCCGTCCGGGAGGTCGTCGCGGTTGACGGAGGTGATGACGCAGTAGCGCAGGCCCAGGTGCTCCACCGTGCGGGCGAGGCGCTCAGGCTCATCCAAGTCCAGCCCCTTAGGGCGGCCGCTGGTGACGTCGCAATACCGGCAAGCGCGGGTGCAGACATCGCCCAGCACCATGAATGTGGCGCTCTTACGGTCCCAGCACTCGCCGATGTTCGGGCAGCTCGCCTCCTCGCACACAGTGTGCAGCTCGGCAGTGCGGAGCAGGTGGCGTACCTCCAGGTAGGCGAGACTGCCGGGCATCTTCACCTTGAGCCATTCGGGGTGCCGGCGCTGGGCGTCCAAAAACCACCTCTACGAACAAAGGGACTTCGCTAACACCTCCATCCTACCAGGCCGCGCGGCCTGGATGAAAGGAAGGCAGGCGAAGACGCCCGCTTGGAAAAAGGCGGTGCAGACAGATTTCTCTCCCGACAAGCCGAGGTGGAAATGACCGGGCGGGCGCTGTTTCCGAGAGCTGGACGGAACAGGCAGCTTCATCAAGGCACGTGTCCTGCTAGGCGGAGGTCCCTGGGTCCCGGCCTCCGCCGGGACCGACGGAGAGGCGCTGTTTTCAAGGACAGGCCAGCGCGAAAAATCCGCGTAGTTTCTGGACGTCAGCAGGCGATGGCCGGATGCTCCGCCCCTACCCTACACGGGCGCTGTCAGCGAGCGGGCAGCGTGCTTGCCCGCGATGAAGCCCAGCCCCAGTGAGGCGAGCTGTCCGTTGCCGGGCAGATAGCCCTGCATGCCATCGCCGGAAACGCCCTCGGCAACGCCGCCGCCGGCATACAAGTTCGGCACCACCGACCCGTCCTCGCGAAGCACTTGGGCTTCGGTGTTGACCCGAATGCCGCCCTGGGTATGGTAAAGGGCAACGGTGACGCGGATGCCGTAGAAGGGACGCCTGAGCGGCTCCGGCACGAGGCGGCCGAAGGCGTCCTGCTTGCCGGCCAGGCCGTTGTACTCTAGGACCGTCCGCTCCAGGCCAATGGGGTCCACGCCCAGCAGGCCCGCTAGCTCCGCGGGCGTGCTGGCCTTGGCGAAGGCACCCTCGGCGATAAGGTCCTGCATGCGAGGGGCTGCGTGATCGAGGATACGCTGGTCGAAGACCTCATACGCATGCTTGTCCGGCAGGTCAAGGATGGCCGAGCTGATGCCGCCAGGGTAACGAGTCTCATCGGTGAAGCGATTTCCGGCCTTGTCCACGGTGATGCCGCCCGCCATCATGACCTCGGGCGAAACGGCGCGCGTGCCGGGTCCGAGATAGGCGGGGTACGGCTGAAAGGCGTCCATGTGCGCGGGCACAGCCCCCAGCTCCAGGGCCATCTTCAGACCGTCGCCGGTGCTGCCGGCATGGCCGGGGAAGGGGATGCCCACGGCCTCGGGGATGTACTGGGCCAGCAGGTCTTGACTTGCCCCAAAGCCGCCGGTCGCCAGAATGGTCTTGCGACCATGAAACGTCCCTTGGCCGGTCACGGCCCCCATGACCGCGCCGTCCCCGTCGACCATCAGCGCGGTCACGGGCGTCGACAGGAAGACCTGGATGTGAGGCTGGCGCCGGACCGCCTCGTACAGATAATCGGTGATGGCCTTATCCTCAGTCCATGTGTGGGAGCGGCTGGCGCTGTGCCCAAAGCGGAACTCCGCGACGTGCAGGTCCACGCCCACCCCGTCGACAAGCCAGTGGGCCACCTCCTTCGCGTTGGCCGCCAGCCGCTTGGTCAGTGTGGGATCACTCCGGCTTCCGTTCCGCCGGAGAATGTCCTGGGCGTACTGCTCGGGGCTGTCCGAGATCCCCTGCCTTTCCTGGAAGCTGCTGCCGGCCGCTCGGATGCCCCTGGTCGACAGGGCGGTGCCGCCGCCGGGAGCGCCGGTCTTCTCCAGCAAGGCGACGCTTGCGCCATCCTGCGC
>JBJKQC010000081.1:0-2873 GCA_046705745.1 Dehalococcoidia bacterium | reverse complement strand
CGGCGACAACGCCCAAGATGGCCAGGGCAATGAGTGTCTCCACTAGCATGCCTCCGGCCTGACCGCTCCGTATCGTTTTGATGATACTCGTCATCCTGATCTCAGATTGCTGGTCCGAGTCAATCCTTCTTATTTGACACGGAGGTGGTACGTGCCCTCATGTCCGGATTTCCCGTAAAGCGTTGGCCTTTCCCCCTCCCAGGTCTTGGAGTCAGCAGATGGCGGCCAAGCTAAGGGAGCGTCGCATCAGACGACATGTTGCTGCGGACATCTTCGCTTGCGGCTGTCCATACTGATTTCCTCTTGCCATGGATCGCCGATGCGAAATGCATCTCCGCCGAGTTGGGGAACAGGGAACAAGGGGTCAGGCGGTAACCTTGTGAGCAGGCCCGCACACGTTGTTCCCGCAGCCGATGGCCCTCCCCTCTGTTGTTGAGCTCGGGCCGTCTTAGAGCAGCCGGTCCAGGAACGCCGCCGCGATGACAGCCACCCTCGAGGGCTTACGCCATGCGACGAATCCCGCGTTGGACTCTAGGAGGATGCTTCCCTATCAGCCAGGCAAGAAGAGCAGTAAGGGGGCGGTTGCAGCCTTCCGGTCACTGGCAGTTGCTCCGGTCGGGCGTTACAATCGGGCCCTCGGGCACTTTGGCGGTGAGGCTCGCCAGAGGGTTTCCTCGAACAGCCCAGAATGCACTGGGACGATAGCCTCTACCGGACTGCGACAGATCGCACAGGTAGGGGCCTTGTTTTGTCCAAAATAGCCCCGCCGGAACGGGAGGGGCATCATGGACCCTGCTGATGAGAGACCAGGCAAGGCGACGGGCACCGGCCTCAGATCAAGAGCGTTAAAGTTCGTGGTGCTCGTCGGCGTACTAAGCTTCTTCGCGGACTTCACCTATGAGGGCGCCCGCAGCGTTATGGGGCCGTACCTGGGGCTGCTGGGTGCAGGAGCGGCGGTCATCGCGGCGGTGACCGGCTTCGGCGAGATGGTCGGCTACGGCCTGCGGCTGGTCTCCGGGCGTCTCAGCGATCGTACCCGCCAGTTCTGGCCGATAGCCATTTTCGGGTACGTTGTGCAGATGTCGGCAGTGCCGCTGCTGGCATTGGCGGGCACTTGGCAGGTTGCCGCGTACCTGGTTATTCAAGAGCGGGTGGGCAAGGCGATACGCAACCCTCCCCGGGACACCATGCTTTCGCATGCTGGCAAGGAGGTTGGCTACGGCTGGGCCTTCGGCGTACACGAGGCGTTGGACCAATTCGGGGCCCTGTTCGGCCCGCTGGCCGTGGCGGGCATCCTGGCCCTCAGAGGGGAATACCGGATTGCCTTCGCCGCGCTGGCGATACCAGCCGTCATCAACCTCAGCCTGGTGGTGACCGCCCGCCTGCTTTATCCACGGCCGGAGGAAATGGAGAGCACATCGCCCAACGTGCGTATGACCGGTCTGCCGAACGTGTTTTGGGTCTACCTGGCGGGCGCCGTCCTCGTGGCGGCTGGCTTCGTCGATTTCCCACTCATGGCCTACCACTTCGACCGCCTCTCGGTTGTTTCCACCGCGTGGGTCCCGGTCTTCTACGCCATTGCCATGGGTGTCAGCGGAAGCGGGTCCTTGTTGTTCGGGCGGCTCTTCGACCGCGCTGGCATCCGGATCCTGGTACCGCTCACGGTGGTGTCCGGTCTGTTCTCTCCGCTCGTTTTCCTGGTGGGCGGCTTCTGGCCCTCCCTTATTGGCATAGCCCTCTGGGGACTTGGCATGGGCGTCCATGAGTCCATCATTCCAGCAGCCGTCGCGCCCATGGTCCCCGCCCAGCGGCGGGCCTCGGCGTACGGTCTATTCACGGCAGGCTACGGCATTTTCTGGTTCCTCGGCAGCGTGGTCTTGGGAGTGCTCTATGATGTGTCACTCCCGGGCCTGGTCGCCTTTTCCTTGGTCACACAAGCAGCCAGCATCCCGCTTATCATGATGGTTGCAAGGCGAGGAATAAGGCCACACCGCACAGAGGCGTGAGCTTCCGTGAGGAGGACGACAAAAGGGAGGATACCAGAAATGGCGATGTCCCGAGAATCATCCTGTCACTTCTGCGCCATCGCCGGGCATCATGCGCCCGCCTCCATCCTCTATGAGAACGAGCAGGCCATGGCCTTTCTGGACTTGTTTCCCGCCACCATGGGCCACGCATTGGTCATCCCCAAAGGCCACTGGGAGGGCCTCTACGAGCTACCGGAGCAGATTGCGGGCGAGGTCATGGCTGCTGCTGTAGTGGTTGCACAGGGGATCAAGAGGGTGCTATCACCCGCTGGTCTCAACCTCATCCACGCGACAGGCCCGGCCGCCGGGCAGACAGTCCCTCATCTTCACCTGCATCTAGTGCCCCGGTACCAGGGAGATGGCGTCACGCTCCGCTTCGGGCATGGGAGTGTTTCGGCAGACCGCCGAAAGCTCGACCGCCTCGCCGGCGATATTCGATCAGCCTTTGACTGAGGCCTGCGAGCGGAGGCCTACGTCTGCTCACTCACAGCGCCGAATATCCGATCGTAAAGGTCCTTGCCGTAACTTGTCTCCAGCGGGTCACCCGGAATGATCTTGAACGTCCGCCTTCCGTCGAGTCCCCTATCCGCTCTCAGGAAGACGGCATTCTCCATCTTGCGCTCAGAGAGGTTGTGCGCGAATTCATAGAGGTGAGAGACAAAGAAGACCTTGACGCGCCTTTCCACGAGGGCACAGGTGATCTGGCGCGCGATTTCTGATCCCTCCCGCTCGTTCGTGGCCGAGAAAGACTCGTTGAACAGCACCATAGCGTCCGAGGCGATGCGATCAGCGATATCACTCATCCTGCCGAATTCTTCGTCCAGCTTACCGCTCTCCATCGCCGTA
>JBJKQC010000080.1:0-4605 GCA_046705745.1 Dehalococcoidia bacterium | reverse complement strand
GGTTTGGCGGGTCAACCCCCACTCCTATGCAGCCTGAAGGTCCAGTCCCCGCAATTCCCAGCGGCGCCGCGGACACTTTCGAACCGGCCGGCGCTAGCAGCGAGGCAGCGGCGGGCCTGCCAGCAGCAGGTAAAGGCCGAAGGCTAACGTTCCAAGCGACGACCCGCAGTCTCTTTACTCTGGCCATCATCGGCCTGGCGTTGGCGTTTTTTATCGGGAGCCGGCACTACCCCACCAAGGCGCGGTTCCTCCCTGAGTTGCTCGGTATCGGCATCATCATCCTGAGTAGCATCCAACTTGGTCGTGAGTTCATGGGTATCACTACCGGCAGGATCATGGACATTGGAATGCGGAGCGCCGCGACCAGCGGCGTTCGGCAGACAGCCGTCATCGTTTTTGGCTGGCTCGCGTCTTACATCGGGCTGGCCTTGATCGTTGGACTACAATACGCCTCGGTCGTTGCCGCCATGGCGGGCCCAATCTTGTTGCTCCAAGGCAGGTCGCGCTGGGTTGGAGCACTTGCCGCAGGGGTCGTCCTGGCGTTGTTCGAGTGGGTATTGATGAACCAGGTCATGCACGTCTTATGGCCTGATGCCTTGCTGACCGGCTGGTTACAAGGGCTCCTTTGATCCGCCTTAGGCTGCATCGGCAATGCACAATGACCTTGGCGCCATCCTCATGACCGTCTTGGTGCCGTTTGTCATGCCCAACTCCGGCGAACGTCTGCAGTCTTGTTTTTGGCAATTCGCTGACTGAGAGGAGGTAAACATGGCACCGGAGTACACCTATGATGCTTGGATGGAGTCGCAGGGCCTGCCAATTCACCGTGGTTACTACATAGAAGACCTTCGCACCGTAGATTTGGAATGGTGGGAAGAACGGCAGGTCAAGGCGGCCTTCATGCAGCTCCACGGCATGCAAGGCGTGGTCGAAGCCCGTATTGAAGAAATACCTCCAGGGGCAAGCTTGCCGCCCCTGAAGATGGCCGTTGACGAGCTGGTGTACGTCTTGAATGGGCGCGGCGTAGCCTCCGTCTGGGCGGATGGCAGCACCCCTAAGCGTACCTTCGAGTGGGCCACACGCAGCCTTTTCCTCGTGCCACGGAACTGTTACTACCAACTCAGCAATATGGATGGCTCCCATGCCGTCCGCCTGCTGCACTACAACTACTTGCCGCTTGCCATGTCCGCCGTGCCTGAGCCGGACTTCTTCTTCGACAACCCATATACGAGCACGGGGGTACTAGCCGACGGTGGTGATGACTTCTATTCAGACGCTCGCGCTGAGGTCGTCCCCGGGACGGGCCGCTTCGCCAAGAGCGGCCGCCAGGTCTGGAAGGGTAACTTCTTCCCCGACATGCAGGCCTGGGACAAGCTTGTGCCGTTTTGGGGACGTGGCGCCGGCGGTCACGTTGTCTTCATCCGCACTCCGGGCTCGGAGATGACCGCACACATGTCCGTCTTCCCCGCTCGTTCTTATAAAAAGGCGCACCGCCACGGGCCGGGACGGGTTATCGTCATCCCCGGCGGCGAGGGCTATTCCATCATGTGGCAAGAAGGCGATGAAAAGGTTGTGATACCCTGGCACGAAGCAAGCTGCTTCGTACCGCCCGACCGGTGGTTCCATCAGCACTTCAACCTCGGCGCGGCCCCCGCACGCTATCTGGCGTTGCACCCGCCTCAGCAGTTCGCGGGACACAGCGAAAAGGTCGAAGACCGCGCCAGGGACCAGATTGAATACCCGAACGAAGAGCCTTGGATCCGAGAGAAGTTCGCGACGGAGCTGGGGCAAAGGGGACTTACGTCGGCCATTCCCGCCGAGGCATACCAGGACCCCGAGTACGAATGGGACTACGCCTCTTCCCCGGACTAGAGTAGCGGCAATCGCCAGTGTGACAGGACGATCCGTGTCACTTTCACTATCCTGGGAAGCATGTTGCGCTCCAGCAAGTACCAGCAGCTCTGGTCTGCAAGGGGAGTGGATAATGGTCCCTAACCGCTAGCCGGGACAAGCCCGCGGCCGTCATGGATGGGAGTAAATTTCACCTGGTTTGGAGACATTAGATGCATGACGAGGACGAGTTTCACGAGCACGACTTCGCTTGGGATATGGCCGAAGGTGAAGCTGAAGAGCTCGAAGGCATCGAGCGATTTACGCTGCGCAGCGTGGGCATCGACATTGGCTCATCCACTACGCACACCATATTCTCGAGGCTCGTCCTACGGCGCGAGGGAGCCGGACTTTCAGCGAAATTCATTGTCACTAACCGCGAGGTCCTCCATCGTTCCCCCATCATGCTCACGCCGTACCTCTCCGGCACGTTAATCGACACAGACCAGGTAAAGTCGTTCATCGAGCAGTCCTATGGCGACGCAGGATTCACTCCAGACGACATCGACACGGGAGCCGTGGTCATCACGGGCGAAGCGCTGAAGAAGGAGAACGCTCAGCCTATCCTGGAGTACTTCTCGGAGGAGAGCGGTAGGTTCATCTGCGCTTCCGCCGGTCCCATGCACGAAGCGCTCCTCGCGGCCTATGGGTCGGGCGCAGTGAACATGTCCAAGCACCACGACAACGCCGTGCTGGATGTGGACATCGGCGGGGGCACCACGAAGATATCGCTCATTCAAGGCGGCCGGATCACTCAGATGCTTGCCGTCGAGGTTGGAGCGCGCCTCATCGCCTACGACAAGGACATGACAATCACTCGAGTCGAGCAGCCGGCCCGTACCATCATGAAAGCGCTCGGGCACAGCATCGCCGTTGGGGAAAAGCTGAAGCCTGAGCAGCGCGATCAGTTCGCGGAGAAGATGACCGACATCCTGTTCGATGTCATCAGCGGAGGCGAAGTGGACCCGCTGACGGACTCCCTGATGCTGACAGATGGGTTGAAAGGCGTCACTATCCACGACATAGACCATCTCGTCTACTCGGGAGGTGTCTCTGAATACGTCTATGACCGGAGCCGCGAGGAATACGGGGATATCGGCCCGTGGCTTGGAAAGGCCGTTCGGGAGCGCACTCTAGCTACGTTCAAGCCAGGCGTTCTCGTGCAGGCTGCGGAAGGCATCCGCGCCACGGTCATAGGAGCAGGCGAATATACCCTCCAAGCCAGCGGCAGCACCAGTTACATCTCAACGCCAGCGGTGCTCCCCATTCGCGGGGTGCAAGTAGCCCACGCCTTCATCACCAAGGAGCAGTCACCCGAGGAGATGCACGGAGCGCTCGCAGCCGCGCTCGGTAAGTACGACCTGACGCACCTGAATAGCAAGATCGCGCTGGCGCTGTCCATTTCGGGCCAACCGGACTACTGGTACATCCGCCGCGTAGCCGAGGGGCTGGACCGCATAGTGGACAAAAGCGAGCCAAGTGGCGCGCCACTTTTCCTTCTCCTAGACGTGGACGTGGCTAAGTCCCTCGGCGGCATCATGAAAGAAGAGCTCAAGATCGACCGTTCCATCATCGTCATCGACGGCATAGAGGTGGGCGATCTCGACTACGTGGACATTGGCAAGCCCATGGGGGCATCGGAGGTCATCCCCGTCACCGTCAAATCCCTCATCTTCGCCATGCGGTCCAAGTCGGGGTGACAGCGCCACGAGCGGGAAAGGCAGACTTCAACACGGACGAATGAGGGGCGCCCCGGCAAGCCGGGGCGCCCCTACTAGATGTCGCCTATAGGCAGCGGGGATGCTACACACGCACGCCCTTCAGGTGCGTGGCGAAGAAGTCCAAGGTCCGGGGCCACGCGTCCTTGGCCGCCGCCTCGTTGTAGCTGCCACGCGCGTCACAGAAGAAGCCGTGGCCTGCGCCCTGGTAGATATGCGCCTCGACAGACTTGCCCAGGCTCTTAAGCTTGGACTCGATCTCCCGAACGTTCTCCACCGGGATGCCCCCGTCTTGGTCGCCCCAGAAGCTGATGATCGGCACCTTCACGTCCGCAACTGTCTGGTCCAGCACGCGCGGAGCATCGGCAGGTGAACCAGGCCGGGGCAGGATGCCGCCGCCATAGTAGACGGCCGAGGCCTTCAGACCAGGCACTTTCGCCGCAGCGAGATAAGACACAAACCCGCCAAAGCAGAAGCCCACAATTCCAATGTTCTGAGCGTCTACATTCGGATGGGACTTCAAGTAGTCGACGGTTGTTTGGACGGCAGCGACGATGTCATCATTAGTGAGCTGGCCCCGCAGAGCGGAGCCCTGCTGCATATCGGAAAAAGGCACCGTCACATTCTTGCCTGCCTTGTAGAAGAGGTCTGGCGCCGCTGCAACGTAGCCCTCATTGGCGAACCGTTGGGCCACATCTTTGATGTGATCGTTTACGCCGAAGATCTCTTGAATGACGATCACCGCCGGACGCTTGCCGTCTCCCTCGGGTCGATACGTGAACACGCTCATGTCCTGCCCGCCAACCTTCGAGTCTGCTACCTCGCTTACTACAGCCATGCTTCCCTCCAGATATAGATTCGTTTCCCCTATCTAGGCGCCAAACTAATTCCCTATCCGAGAACCGTTCGCTCTGAGACCCTCGAAGGGTTCCTCCGACGGTTTTCGGATAGGCGTCAGGCCAGCACCAACGAGCGGATGGGGGGCAGATCGCTGGCG
>JBJKQC010000079.1:0-2941 GCA_046705745.1 Dehalococcoidia bacterium | reverse complement strand
TCCCCGGGTATCCGGGCGGGTTCTGGATCGGCGGGGTAGGCGCGTAGGGTAGCTGCTTGTCTTCGTAAGAGGAGCGGCAGCACGCGGTTGGTGCCGAAGGTGCGGACCATCACCCGTAGCGCGAGCGCCCGAAGCCTGCTGGGGAATGGGCTGAGGCTGGTGGGGTCGATACCCAGCCGCCGTGCCCAGTTCTGCGCATGGCGCCACTCCGCGCGCGCCAGCCGCTGGAATACGGCGGCGCGCGCTTGGTCCCGCTCCACGTCCGCGAGCACTTGGTAGGTCGTGGCGCTGCGCAGCTCCCCTTCCAGATAATGCCTAAATCGCCTTTGGCGGACTTGATCTGGTTCCACTACATCGGCTGTTTCATTGGGCTGCAGGGCGGAACATTGGCCTCTTAGCCTCGGTGCCTGTCGGCGCCGCAGGCCTACCGCTTTTGACCGGGCTTGATGTGCACGCCTTTGAACTCAACTTCCACAGTGCCACCGAAGCGACGGCCGTTTTCCCGGTCATGACCGGGGAATGACGGTGCCTCGATGAGGAGCCTAACGGTGTGGGCCCTTCGCCCGGGACCGTCCAGTTGCGCCCACAGTGGCATAGCCAGGGGTGCCAGAGGAACGGCTGCCCGTGCGTGCCCACCTCATTGCCGGAGTTGTCGACAAGGGTCGCGCGGACGGTGAGCCCGGGACGAAACGCCCAGTCATCTGGTCGCACACAACCACCTCCAGGTGAGCGTTCTCGTCCTCTGGTTCCCTCCACTCGGGCTGCCCGTCCTTTGGAAAGAAAAGGCCCTCCCCCTATTCCACCGCGTAAGCCACGACGTAGTCGCCGACGGACTGCTTGCCGCCGGCCTGCGCCTCGTCATTAGCCATGTAACCGACAGCCTGTTCCATGGCTTCGCCTTGCCGCTCGGCCAGTTAAACCTGCCGCCGTTCGGTCGTCTCTTTGCGTTGCTCCAAATGAGATTGCTATCGGGACTGCTGTGCCATTTCACCCCACGAAAGCCAACGCACCGGCCTCACAATCCCGCTACGTATCTGGTCATCTCTACCTTCTATGCTCCCGGCCCTGGGTCGCTCGTTGAACGCCGATACAGGTGATTCCCGTGTACATCCAGGGCCTAGGCCGCATTCGGCTTGCACCGCGCAGGGGCTACACCCATAGATGGAGAGAGGACGAAGGGGAGAAGCATGAAGGGGATACCGGGCCTGGTAGCTTCGTCACGGCTGCACTGTATCCGCGTCGCGGAACTGTATTGCGGCCTCCCCAGATGGCATGGCTAGTGGCCGCGCAGAAGGGCTGGCAGGGACTTAAGGACATGGAAAGCCTGGCCGCAATCCTCGCTTCGCCGATCTGGTCTGGCTCTCCTCGAGGCGAAAGGACTTGAGCATGGTAGGTTCTGGCCCGAACAGGCGTATGATCATTGCGAATCGTACAGCGCATTTTCTGACCCTGGGCATGATCCCAGCGGTCGTGGTGCTCATTGGCGCACTTGCCGCCGCTGCGCTGGCGACTCCCCACTACAACGCAATCACCGGCACCATCAGCCACCTCGCCATACAACCAGAGCCGCATTCGAATCTCACCAGGGCCGCTCTGGTATTCCAGGGTTTCATGATACTTCCTGTAGCGTGGGCCGCTTACCGGCTCCAAGGCCGGAGTTGGCCGGCTGCCGCCGTGTGGGTACTGCTTACTATCACCGGACTTAGCGTCGTTCTGTTAGGGCTTGTGCCGCCCAATACGCGCTGGTTCGTCTTGTGGGGGACCAAGGCTCCCACTATTCACGCCTCCGCAACCTTCGCGGCCGCGGTGTCGTTCGTCATAGCGCTTATCGCCGAAGCGTACGAGGTCCATGAAAGACCCCGGTGGCAGGCAACGTTTTGGGGAGCCATTGCCGTGCTGGTGATATATGCCGGCTCTGGAGCCGCTTATTGGATGGGGTTTGGACAAAGCGTGTCAGGGATATACGAACGCATCATCATCGGCGCTGCCATAGGATGGCTCCTCGCCTTCTCGGTTAAGCTGTTCCTCACCGGATGGAGGGACCCGAAAGCTGCGGGGTGGTGAGTGCGGGGCGGCTTCAGTAGCGGACGCTTGCAGCGCCGTTGATGGATGCATCGGTGGTGACCCACGGCGTTGCTGGCCCGCCGGCTTAGCCCCATGAGGCTTGCATACCGTGTTTCAGCCAAGGCCGGGCTCCGATGATCGCGCCATGCAGCGCCGGTCACCCTGTGAGAAAGCTGAGATTAACGACGAAGATAACCAGCCACGCAAGGCCTGGAACGGCCATGAACCTTTCACCCAAGGCGTTGACGTTTTCCTCACGGGTGAAGCTCATCAGCCCCGCGGATAGCAGTTGAATGCCCAAGAGCGATATGGAAGCCCAGAACATACCGCCCCACGTATGTCCCTGCCAGCCCAATAATGCCTCGAGCGCCACAACCGCGCCCCCCGCAGCGATGGCCACGCCTACGCTAACGGCATGGAACCTTGGACCGGGGAGTTTCCACCGGCTGGAGATCCAATCGCCGGCGGCTACCAGGGCTAAGCTCAGCCCCGAGACCGCGAGGGCTACGCCGACACCAATGGAGACCAAGTTGCGCCCCTGCAACCAATAGGCGGCAAAGGCAGTAGGGAGCAAACAGAGACCGAAGACTGCCAATGCGGTGCGCATGAGCTTGTAATCAGGAGACTCTTCCCTCATCAGACGGCTGAGCCGGCCGGAGGCCTTGGTGACCTGCTTGCTCTGGGCCGTCGCCATGCCAGTAACGCTGAGCATCACCACCAGCCCAGGAAGGGAAGTGAGGGCCATCCATCTCGCCGCCTCATACGCGAAATTCATTGACCCGCCTCACCATTGCCAGCAGGCCTTTGTTGGGCCGCCATCGGTGCCGAGAGATGCGTTCGCATCTTCAAATAGGACCTCCAGCAGTAGCTGTTGCCT
>JBJKQC010000078.1:0-2668 GCA_046705745.1 Dehalococcoidia bacterium | reverse complement strand
GGCGGGTAGCACTAGACCCGACGGCAACTTCGGATGGAGCGTCCTCCTGCTCACGCTGCCCGTATGTCTGCTGGCGTTAGGGGTTGCGTGCCACTCGTCGGCTTCATCCACGGCTACGCCCTTTCCTTCGCCCGCCGCTCGACTAAGGGTCACCAGCGCTTCCTTCCGGGCAAACAGCCCCATCCCCAGGGCATACACTTGCCAGGGGGCGGGCACCGTCCCCTCCCTGTCATGGGAGGGAGCGCCCGACGGGACGGAGACCTTCGCGCTCATCGTGGACGACCCGGACGCCCCCGGCGGCACGTTCACGCACTGGCTGGCGTTCAACATCCCAGGCACGTTGCACGGCGTCACGCAGGCCCGTTCGGGCTTTGTCGACCTGGGGCCAGGCGCCGTTCAGGGAGTGAACAGCGCGGGGGCGGCGCGGTACACGGGCCCGTGCCCACCCGTCGGCCAGACGCATCACTACCATTTCACGGTATATGCCCTTGACGCCCGCCTCGACCTGCCCTCCGGCCCGCGAAAGGAGCAGGTAGTGCAGGCCATGGAGGGGCATGTCCTGGCCCAGGGAGAAATCGTTGGGACGTTCATGGAGTAGGGGCGGCCCATCTGACCGTCGTGGACAGACCAGGAGATGGCAGTTCTATTATTCCACTATCGGTTTCAGTGGGAAAACCACTGGGAGGCGGGGAAAGCCTGCCTGGTCACAAGACGTGGGCTTCGCAGGCCTTGTCTGTGGACACGGCAGTGGTGACTACGTGGTTGCTCTCTTGTTGAGTGGGCCCAGGTTTACCTGACTAACACGTCTCCCGGCACCACAAACTCGACACATGGGATTAGTACAATTGGCTTGATACAATTGGCGCGGAATATGGAGTCAGCCAAGCGCCTTTTGGGGATACTGCTGCTTGCCTTCGCCGCGACCGGCTGTGGCGGCGGAACGTCACAAATCGTAGCCCATCGCCTGGTCGCGCCAGAAGGCGCATACCTACGCGTGCAGTGGACGTCCGACCAAACATTGGTTGTCTGGTATGAGACACAGGGCTATTCGTCTGCCGTCATGGGCAGTTCTGTAGAAAATCTGTGGGAATTCAGGCCTTCGTCACTTGACATACACACCCTGAACCTCGATCAACTGCCCATGCTCGATCTCACAAGCCAGCGCTGCAAGATAATTGAAGTCCCGTATTTCGAAGTCACCCCCGGCGGCCAGATCGCGAGTCTTTTCAATTGCCTGTTTGGCGAGGCCAGGCCGAACCGTCCCGGCCCTCCGGGCGGTGAACAATCGAACGGATCCGTGTGGCTGGGGATAGCCAACCATGTGGGTGGGCAAGTCAAATTGTTCCGGCCGTATGAAATGGAGAGTTCCCAGCGCACATTCACGCTGTCTCCGGATCTCACCACAGGCATACTCGCCACTAGGGACCCACTGGGCAACGCCTGGGCCTGGCTCGAAGAAGGTGGACTCCGGCCCTTGAACATTGGTCTAGCGAGGGCCAACCGGCCAGCTTGGTCCCCTAATGGTCAATGGATCGCCTTCTTTGGGAACAAGCAACAAGCCTCGCAGGGTGTTGCATGGGCCAGCGACCGGTTCGATCTCATGCTGATGCCGGCTGATTGCAGAGAAACGAACGACTGCGCGAAACGGATCGAGGTGCTAGCGAAGGGGTTCACTGGTGCGGTTGATCAGACTGACTACTCAACACTCAGTTGGTCCCCGGATAGCCGCTGGCTCGCCTTTGGCGGCGGAGACACGCACCCTGGCATATGGTTGCTGAACGTGAAAACGCGTGCGTTAAGACGAGTTGTATCAGGACAGTATCTGGATCCAGCCTGGTCGCCTGACGGGACGAAACTCGTCTTCATTGGGCCGCCCCCAGGGGGATGGCCCAGCGATCCGACAGATTCCAGCTCATCGCTTTATACGGCCGACGTGAGCTCGATTGTGGGGAGCAGCAGCCAGGACAAGGGGCCGCCGTGACCCGCTGGCTGATGGTACGTCTAGGGGCGCCCGGGCTTGGCCGGAACGCCCCCTGAAGGCGTTGTCAAGAACGCCCTATAGCCGCTCTTCGCTGTGGATGACCTCGTCCGGGAATATTTCGTCCCAGGGCTCCTTGGCGCGGGTCAGGCCCTGCTCGGCCGAGAAAGTCTGCGCCATCTCGAAGGCCTTGGCGTTGGCCTTTACGCCGTAGGGGAACGGGTCCCGCCCGAAGACCTCGTCCAGCATCGGCAGCCAGTGGCCGCCGAAGACCATGAGCGTTGGGGGCTTTTCCTCCCGCAGGCGGCGGATGGCGATCTCCTTGGCTTGGTTGAACGCCTCCATCAGGCTGAGCGCTACCCAAGGGTGCTCCTCCAGGATGCTCTCGCGGACAACCGTCGTGTGGTGCGGCGGATAGACGCCATATTTTTTGTAGAAACGGACGGCCTCGGCCACGGGGTCGGAGAAGAGAGTGGTGAATTCTGGGTTTCCGGACAGGTCCACGCGCTTGCGGTCGATTCCCGATGTATTACCCGCCAGACCGATGGAGGCGTCCAGATCGCCGTTCAGGTACATGGTGCCAAAGTCGGTCGTCGCGTAGTTGAGCTGGAGGTCCTCCGGTAGGCCCAGACCGGCCTCGGCGGACGACCCGGTGTGGCTGAAGTGCTGGCCGCGCTCTTGGAACCAGAC
>JBJKQC010000077.1:0-2978 GCA_046705745.1 Dehalococcoidia bacterium | reverse complement strand
TCCTGGGGCCATGGGTAGAGCTTCAGGAGCGGCCAGAGGGCGAGGTAGTCGACGGCCCAGTCCAGCTCGCTGTAGATGAGACCTGCGGCGGTTGGGTCTTTCGGCAGCCGGCGCCGGAGCAGCGCGTAGCCGAGGGGCGCTGCGAAAGTCCCGTAGAGGAAGTGGGGAATGAGCCAGGCCGTCCGAGACCGCCGGGCCTCGATGCCGAGGCGCTTCTGAGCGGAGCTGAGCACCACGGCGGGCGGCGGCAGCGTACCCTGAAGCACCACGTGCCCGGCCACGATGACTATGCCCATAGCAACGGTGGCCAGTGCGCCCCTCGTCACCCACTGCACGATCCGCGTCATGCGCCTTCCTCCGCGTGCCCAGCGCTACGGCCCGAGCGCCCTATTCGCGACTTCTAAAGTCATCGTCCCAAATGGCTGCGGGGCGCCCATCCCCCTTCTCGCCTACGGGTGTGACCTAGACAAGCAGCGCGGGGATGGGGCTTGACACCACGGCCATCCAGCGGGAGGGGAGACGTCTCTTTTTCGTCAATCGGCAGGTAGGCGGGACTCCGGCGATGCGGGCGGGCGCGCCAGCCATGCCGCAACCGCACCACAGGCGGTGACAATCCCGTAGGTGACGAATGCCCAGGCATAGTTTCCGCCCTGGGTGTCGTAGACGACGCCGCCGATGATGGGGCCAAGCGCGTTGGCGGTGACGACGGCCGGGTGTGTCAGGCCGCGGATGGTGCCGATGGAGGCGCGGCCGAAGTAGTCGGCGAAGCTCACCGGGAGGATGGCGAAGCCACCGCCGAAGCTGACGCCTTCAAGGACCTCGAACCCCAGCACGGCGGCGTTGGGCGGGACGGCGAGCGCTATGAGCATGACGGAAGACGCCGCCAGGATGAACGCGGCCATGACCTTGCGCTGCGAGAAGCGGGCGGTGGCCCACGCGGCTAGGAAGCCGCCCCCCGACATGCTCGCGGCATAGACGAGCAGGACCGGGCCAATGAGCCCGTCAGACATGCCTTTGCCCACGAAATAGGGGATTCGGTGGACGCCGAAGCCGCCGCCGGCCACCATGAGCGCCATGTTCGCCATTGTCAGCATCCAGAAAGCCCGGGTCCTGAATGCTTCCTTGGGCTTCCAGGGGTACTCAGTGGCCTGGGGAGGGAGCCGGTGAACGGTCAGTACCTTCGCGGGCGACGCGGCGCCGTCCGGAAGCAGGCCGGCCTCCTCGGGGCGGCGGGCGACGATGAGGGCGACGGGCACCAGCGCCAGGAGCGCGCATGCCGCGGCCATGACCCACAGGGCACTGCGCCAGCCGTGGACGGCGAGGATCGTGGCTGCTATCACGGGCCAGCCGCCAAGGCCGATGCGGTTGCCGTTGATGATGACGGCCGTTGCCAGCGCCCGACGGCGGATGAACCAGTTGGCGACGACGGTGTGGGAGGCCAAATTCTGGACGCTCATCATGGCCGAACGGCCGACGGACAGCACCACGTAGAGCGCCAAAAGCTGCTGGACCATGGCCATGCCGGCTAAGGAAGCGGCCATGAGGAGACCGCCAATGCCCAGGATGAGGCGGCCTCCGTAGCGGTCGAGGGCGCGCCCGACGGCGGGGCCGACGAGCGCCGCCGCGACGGTAGCGGCGCTGAAGGCGCCGGATATAGCGGTGCGGGACCAGCCGAACTGGGCGGTCCAAGGCTCGATGAAGATGCTGAAAGTGGGCGCGGCGAAGAGGCCGGTCAGCATCATGGACGTGGATACCGCTCCGGCCACTACCCAGCCGTAGTAAAAGGGCGTGCGCGCCGCGAGCTTCTTGGTGGAGAGCATGGGTTGGGCATCAGGCTAGCACCGGGGGAGTAGGCGCTCAATGAGATGAACAATCGTGACTAGGGCGCGGGCGTCAGCCTACAGGGGAGCCGTGGTGGTGGACCAAGAGCCAGCGGTCGCCGTCCTTGCGGAAGATGTTCGTGGCCTGGACTTTGCCCTGGATGGCGCGGCCGTCTACCACGGAGATGAGATTCTCGGTGCACGTCACCCATGCCCACTCGCCCGCATGGGTGGCCTCCGTGCTGGTGATGGAGAACTGCATGGCCGAAGTGTTGTCGAAGATGCGCTCCCAGCTTTCGCGGACGGCCTTCCACCCCTGGATCATGGGCCATCCAGGGTGGACGCACTTGACCGAGGCGTCCTGGGCCCAGACAGCATCCATCCTCTGGACGTCCAGGCTCTCGAATGCCTGGTAGAAGCCCAGGTTCGCGAACTTGATGGCCTCGGTCTCGTCGGGAGCGGACATGGCTGCGGCCGATCAGGACCGGGCCGCGGCAGGCTTCAAGGCGTCAAGCTCTTTGCGGAGGCGGGCGAGCTCCTGCTTGAGGGTGGCGATTTCACCTCGGACTTGCTTTATCTCTACTTCGAGCGCAACGACCTTGGAATTGGCGAGCTGGTCCACGGTGTACTCCTTGTTATCAACTATTAAGTTATCAACCACTAAGTTCTCAAAGGTTGGTCAGACCAACGGGCTTAGTCTCTGCACCTTGGCTGCGCCACATTGAAGGCGGCGGGTTGGACAGAGGACACGGTCCTGTCACTCGGTCGTGCCTGGGTTCCGGCGAAAGCCGGAATGACGGTGGGATGTTACCCAGTATCGGGGCGATGGCAATCATTGGCCGCCCTGGCCGCGGTAGGGGCCGCCGGAAGGCACCCGCAGGGTGTAGCCGTCCTTGGAGGCGAAGACAGAGGGCAGCTTGTCGGCGCGGGCGCCGCAGGCCGGGCACGTGGCGGGCTCGGACGCCTCGCTCATGGGGCGGCGTGCCTCGAAGTCCTTTCCGCAATTGGTGCAGCGGTACTCGTATGTCGCCATGGCATCACACCATCGAGAAGTTTGCGTTAAGAGTATAACGACCGTGGCTCGGATGATAAGCCTCCGTGGGCTACACCTCGCGGCCCGGCCCTCTTCGTAGCTCTAGGGAGAGGTAGACGCGGCCG
>JBJKQC010000076.1:0-3597 GCA_046705745.1 Dehalococcoidia bacterium | reverse complement strand
ATCTTCGGGCGCGTGAGCGACGTCATGGGGCGGCGGCGGCTGTTCATCATCGGCATGATGTTTTTCTCGGGCGCGAGCCTGCTGGCGGCGTTCTCCCAGAGCATCATGTGGCTCATCGGCGCCCGCCTCATCCAGGCCTTCGGCGGCGCCCTCATCACCGCCAACGTGCTCGCCATCATCACGGACGTCTTCCCGGCGGGGAAGCGAGGCACCGCCATGGGGGTGCAGGCCATCCTCATCAGCGGCGGCGCGTCCATGGGGCCGATCATCGGCGGGTTCCTCGTCACGCACTTCGGCTGGCAGTCCGTCTTTTTGGTCAACGTGCCCATCGGCATCGTGGCGTCCATCATGGGCTTCTTCATCCTGCCGCAGCTCAAGAGCGAGCGGGCGATGGAGCCCATCGACTGGCTCGGCAGCGGGCTGCTGCTCGCCGGCCTGACGCCGCTGCTGCTCGGCGTAACGAAGGGGCCGGAGTGGAACTGGTCGCTCTCCTCCATCGTCCTCATCGTCGTGGGGCTCGTCGTGATGGTGCTGTTCATCATCCAGGAGCTGCGCAGCCGCTTCCCGCTCGTAGACCTGACCCTGTTCAAGATCAAGGAGTTCGCCGCGGGGCAGGCGGCCGGCATGTTCGCCACCATCGCCCTCTCGACGATGACGCTGCTCTTCCCGTTCTACTGGCAGGTACTGCGGGGCTACTCCGCCGAGACGACGGGCATCTACATGCTGCCCATGCCGCTGACGCTCATGGTATTCGCGCCGCTGGCCGGCCGGTTCTCCGACAAGCTGGGGGCGCGGGGGATAACGAGCATCGGGCTCGCGCTCATCGGGGTCGGGCTGTTCCTCATCTCGCAGGTAACGGCGACGATGCCGGTCTGGCACGTGCTGTGGCGGCTGATGCTCTTCGGCGCCGGGCTCGGCATGTTCACGGCGCCCAACAACAACGCGGTGATGTCGTCCGCGCCGCCGCAGCGGCGGGGCGTCGCCTCCGGGCTGCTCGGCATGTTCCGGTACTCCGGCCAGAGCTTCGGCATCGCCTTCGCGGGGACGGTCTTCGTGACCTTCGCCACGGCGGGCACGTTCGCCCTGCACAGCTTCCCCTCGCTGGCCCAGGCGGCAACCGCGGACGCGACCGCGGCGGGCGTGCAGGACATGGCCACCGCCTTCATGAACGGCATGCACGCCACCGCGCTGCTGGCGATACCGTTCGCGGTCGTCGGCATCTTCCTCTCACTGCTGCGGGGCAAGCACCAGTCGGCCGAGCATGAATCCGTCGCCGCGGCGACGGAAGCCAGCTTCGACTAGACCGTCCAGGCCTTCCGGCAACTTGCGGCGTCCCCGGCAAAACGGGTATCGTGTAAGAAATTCCCCCGCCGTGACACGGCCGAAAGGAACAGCCATGGACAACAGCAAATACGGCAAGCACATCGTGACGGAGCTCCGACCGCCGGCGCGCGTGGCGGCGCGAGCCCCCGAGTATAACAAGTGGGCCACCCGCATCCTCTGGATGGACAAGGACGTCGTGCCCGGGGCATTCCAGATGAACACCTCCTGGTACCGCGGCACGAGCCCGGAGGACTCCCCGGAGCGGTTCTCCCACCGGCACGATTGCGGCGAGATTATCGGCTTCTATTCCCCCAACTGGGAGAAGCCGTACGACCTGGGGGCGGAGATAGAGTTCTGGCTCGAGGACGAGAAACACATCATCACGAGCAGCGCGATGATCTTCGTACCGGCGGGGATGAACCACTGCCCGCTCATCATCCACCGGGCGGACGCGCCCATCTTCCACTTCAGCGTCGTCGACAAGGGCACCTACGAGATGACGATGAACGAGTGGCAGCCGGGCAAGTAAGGCCGGGCCCTCAGGAAATCCGCTTCAAGAGGGGCCGCACCAAAGCGAAGCCGGCCACGTAGGGCACGAAGTCATAGACGACCCGGAACAGCACGACGGGCAGCAGCACCACGCGGAAATTCAGGCCGAAAAGCGCGAAGGCCCCGGCCGCGGAGAGCGAACCGATGCCGATGCCGCCGGGCACGAGCGAGGCGATGGCGGCAATCTTGCCGGCCACCAGACCGGTAATCAGGACCGGCACGGAGAGCGAGAGCCCGAAGGCGTGGAAGCAGAGGTCGAAGCAGACCAGCGTCGCCACCCAGTCCCCCACCATCAGCGCGACGAGGAAGGCCGCCAGCCAGGGGCGCCGGGCGAGGGAAGCCTCGAGACGCTCGACGGCGACGTCCAAGTCCTCCAGCTGCCGCCGGGCGCTGCGGTGGGTCACGAAGTGCCACAGCCTGCCGATTATCCCCAGGAAGAAGTGCCTGACCCGGCGCGAGACGAACACGGCGGTAATCAGCAGGAGGATACCGACGGAGAGGGCGACGATGAACAGCAGCAGCCCGAGGACGTTGGGGGAAACGGGACCGGCCACGAGCTGGTAGATGGTGATGACGGGGACCATCACCAGAATGGCCATGTCCTTGAAATAGGAGTGGGCGAGCGAGGCCGTGGCGACGTCCCCGAAGCGGTAGCCCTGGGGGACGATGAGGGCGGCGCGAACGGAAAGTTCGGTGCTGCCGAACGGCGCCGACACCACGTTGCCGAAGGCGATGGAGGTGAACCCGATTTCCGAGAGGTTGACCAGGCCCGTATCGATTTCGAGCAGGCGGCTGACCAGCACGAAGTTCCAGCACTGGAAGAGGAGCGCGACCGCGGCGGCGGCGAGCGCACCGAACAGGTAGGGCCAGCCGGCGTGGCGCAGGGCGTCCAGCGCCCGGCCGCCTTCCACGACGATAACGATGGCCCCGATAACGACGACCGCGATTATGCCAATGACGATGTAGCGCCGACTTTTAAATGCTGATTGGGTCATGAAAGGCAGCCCCTGCGGGGCGCCCCTCTATTATACCGCGACAGGCGGCGCCGCCGCGACGGGCAGCGACCGCAGGCGGGAAGCAGGCACGGTCCGAACGCAGCAACGGACCGGTTTCAGGGCCCGCCAGCCAACGGATGCTTCGCCGCGTCACGCGCGGCGGCTTCAAGCGCGCGAAGGACGAGCTTCCTGATGGCGGCGCCGCCCTCGCTATTCAACCCGTAGAGCGCCTGACAGCGACGGGCCAGGCGGCGGGCGGTCTCCCGGCACAGGCGCGGGCCGAGGCAGCCCCGGCGCAGGGCGGCCCGCAGCCGGACGCGGAGGGCGGCGACCTGTAAATCGCTCCCTGCGAGGTTCACGGCCGGCCAGAGCGCTGCCAGCTCCCCGGCGGTGAGGCCGGCGGCGTAGAAGCCGTGCTTGCGGGCGTTCTGGTTGCCCGGCTGGCCGCCGCGTTTTCTTTTTCTTTTCGCCGACACAGTCCATCATGATAGTACATCTGTTCTATTGATGTAAAGGGATTAGTGTCGGAAAAAGCGCCGGCCGTTCCGCAGGCACCGGGTACCACGAGGTTCAACGGAAGAAAATTGTGCGGCTATTCAGATATTCTCCCGCTGATAGAAGCCGTTATAACCTTCCGAGTCGCCGGTGAGTTCCATGAAGACGAGCTGGGTGAGGCGGGCGTCCCGCTGGACGCGGAAGCCCTGCGGGTTATAGACGACGAGGAGGGAGC
>JBJKQC010000075.1:0-5013 GCA_046705745.1 Dehalococcoidia bacterium | reverse complement strand
TCCACCTCATGGGGAGCATACGCAACCGGCTTGTGCCTCACGTAGATAACCACGTCGTTTCGGCTGGGGACACCCGAGGAAAGATCGATGCGGCTCGCTTGGACGCCTGCGAGACGCACAATTTCATGCCCAGGGGCTGCTAGCGTTGCACATAGCGCCGCGAGCTCCTCTTCGGCACGACCAGTGACGCGAATCATGCAGCAGGAACCTCCCTTGCTGGAATTATGTTCTCGGTCCGCTTTTCGCTAGGCTGGGGTTGCCCAGCGTGATCTGAACCTCGGCGCCAAGACGCCGGGTCGATTTGGTGGTCTGACGGAAGGCAAAAGCAAGACCGGGAATGCGGCCTACGTCGATATAACCATCAAAACTAGAGTACCCGTTGTCTCTATCGAAGGCAATCGGCTTTCGATACGTCGAAGCCCTCGCTTTCGTACGAGCCAGCCGATGTGATTGGGCACGAGAGCGACCGTAGCGCCGTCGTCAGGCCGGGGCGCGCCGTGCGTCACCGACTGGGAGGAGTCCTCCTCCTTCGCAGCAACAGGCTTCGTCCTTCCTGAGAAGGACGAAGCCTGTCAAGCCCGCCCGAGGATCCGTTCCTTAGCGGCCTTTCAGCTTTCTCTGCGATGCTCCGCCGGACCGACGGCGCGTTCCAAGTTCAACGCGGTGTTGATCAATCCAATGTGGGAAAACGCCTGCGGATAGTTGCCGACCAGTCGGTGGGCCCCCACGTCGTAAGACTCGGATAGGAGTCCCACATCACTGGCTACGTTCAACACCTTCTGAAAGATGTACCGGGCTTCTTCATCGCGCTCCTGAAGCACCAGATTGTCCGCCAGCCAAAACGAGCACAGGAGAAAAGCTCCCTCGCCCTCTGGCAACCCATCGATATCGCGCCGGCTGGGGTACCGGAACACGAATCCGTCGGCGGCGAGCTCCCGCTGGACCGCTTCCACAGTCCCGCGGACACGGGGATCGGTGGGAGGAAGGAACCCGACCAATGGCATAAGCAGCAGGCTCGCATCGATGTCCTTGGAGCCATACGTCTGGACGAAGGACCCAAGCTCCCCGTTGAATCCCTTCTCGCATACCTGGGCGTGAATCTCGTCCCTCAACGCGCGCCAACGATTAGCGTGCCCAGGAAGGTGAAACTGTTCCACCGCCTTTACTCCCCGGTCCATGGCAACCCATGCCATTACCTGGGACAGCGTATGGTGCTTTGGACCACTGCGGCTCTCCCAGATGCCCGAGTCAGGGTTGCTCCAGTGTGATTCCACATGGTCCAGAAGCTTGAGCTGCAATTCCCAAGCGTTGCTATCCGGGTGGAGGCCGATCCGCCTGCACTGGTGGAGTGCGTCCATGACCTCGCCGAACACGTCCAGCTGCATCTGCTGGTATGCAGCGTTGCCGGTCCGTACAGGCGCCGCGCCTTCGTAGCCTGACAGCCAAGGGACTTCCCATTCATTCAGGCGCCGTTCTCCACCCACGCCGTACATGATTTGGATCTGGGAGGGCATTCCGGCGGCGGCCCGCAGCAGCCATTCCCTCCACGCTTTGGCTTCTTCCGTATAACCTGCGTTGGTCAGGGCGTAGAGGGTGAAAGTCGCGTCACGGAGCCAGCAGTACCGGTAGTCCCAGTTCCGCACGCCGCCGAGCTGCTCGGGCAATGAAGTAGTTGGCGCCGCGACAATGCCGCCCGTCGGCATGTAAGTCAGGGCCTTCAATGTGATCAGGGACCGCACCACTGGCTCTCGCCATTCGCCGTGGTATTTGCATCGGCTCACCCATTCTTCCCACCACCGTTGGGTGTCCGTCAACAGGCGTTCCGGATCACGCCTAATAGGCTGTGGATGGTGGGAGGGGAACCAGGTGAGCATGAAGGGCACGCGCTCGCCCTGGGAAACCGTGAACTCCGCCACTGTTTCGTAGTCGCGGCCTTCCAGGGCCACGGGCGTGACCAAGCGCAGCATGTCCGGGCCGGCGATGGCCGTCAGACCATGGGAAGCCCGCCTCACCCAGGGCACGGCGGAGCCATAGTCGAAACGCATGGTGATATCCATGCGCATTGGGACTTGCCCGCGTTTGCCTTCAACGATGCGCACTACCTCGGCTGTGCCGTCTCGCACAGGCATGAAGTCGATGACGGTAACGGCACCGCTGTCCGTCTCGAATTCCGTTTCCAGAATGAGCGTATCGGGCCGGTACCTTCTGCGCACCTCCCGCACCTCTTGTGCGGGGGATATAGCCCAACGTCCGTTCTGCTCGGAACCGAGCAGGGCGGCGAAGCACGCCGCCGAGTCGAAGCGTGGAAGGCACAGCCAGTCAATGGAGCCATTACGGCTCACCAGTGCCGTGGTCTGGCAATCGCCTATGAGTGCATAGTCCTCGATACGCAACGCGTCCTCCTGGCGCATCGGCCCGATGGCCCACGATTTCGCGGAGTACGGGCCAATGTGAAGCTACTGAGAGACTACCACCGCCGGCGCAATCACGAAGTCCTTTCTCACTGAAGGAGAAGGTGAGTGTGATGGCCGAGGCGTCGGCTCACCGAGACATTCGCCTTGATCGATGCGTGCTTCTCCCTCACCCCAACGTCCGACTTCGTCACGAGCCCAATGGGTCGGACTTTTCCCGCCGGAAGAAGAGATTGTGAGATTCTCACCGGACCTCGGCCTTTGCCCGAAGCTCCCGAGGGGGTTTCCCTTGGTGCCAGTGCTCCTCGATTTCCTCCAAGCTATGCCCCTTCGTCTCTGGCACCAGCGCGTACACGAAGACCCACGCGCCGATGCCAACTCCCGCGTACAACCAGAATGTCCCCGGGCGCCCGATGGCGTCTACCAAGGTGAGAAAAGCGATTGCTACCACGAGGTTAGCGCCCCAGTTGGCCACGGTGGCCAGGCTCGTCGCGCTGCCCCGCACGCGTAGCGGGTAAATCTCGGAGATGAGCAGCCAAAACACCGGGCCAAGCCCTATGGCAAAGGACGCGACGTACAACATAAGGCTGCCGACGGCGATGTACTGCAGGAAACTCGACAGGCCGCGCAACTCAAAGGCGAGACCTAAGATAAACAGGCCAATCACCATGCCCAGCAGGCCCACCAGCAGAAGCGGCCGCCTTCCAACACGGTCGACCAGCCGAATGGCCACGATGGTGAAGACCACGTTGGTCACCCCTACGATCACACTTGCCAGGATGGCGGTCGATGATTGGTTGAGGCCTGCATACTCGAATATAGTCGGCGAGTAGTAAATGACCGTGTTGATGCCTGTGATCTGCTGGAAAATGGCCAGGCCAACGCCCACCATCAGCGCCGGCTTGACAATGGGCCCCATGAGCGCGCCCGAACCGCTCGCCTGGCGTTCGAGGCCCTGGCCTATTTCCTGGAGCTCTTGCTCAACTTGTTGCGTTCCCCTGATACGCCGCAAAACAGACGAGGCTTGCTGGTTCTCGCCCTTGCCGACGAGCCAACGCGGGCTCGGCGGCATGAACAGCATGGCGATCCCCAGCGTAAGGGATGGAATGGCAGCCAGTCCCAGCATCCACCGCCAACCGTCAATGGGGGAAAAGGCGTAGTCGACGAGATACGAAATGAGGATCCCCGAAGTCAGCGCGAGCTGGTTCAGCCCGACGAGCAACCCCCGCATACGAGCGGGGGCGATCTCGGAGATGTAGAGCGGGGCGGTGAATGATGCGACACCGATGGCGACGCCGACAACGATCCTGCCAGCAAGCAAGGGGAGCGGGCCGGGCGCAAGCGCCGTGCCGACGGCCCCTACGGAGAAAATGGCCGCGCTGATGATGAGCATCCACCGTCGGCCTAAGCGGTCGGCCAGTGTGCCCCCGCCCGCCGCACCGGCGACCGCTCCGATGAGGACCGCGCTGACCACCAGCTCTTCCATGGAGGAAGAGAGCGAGAACTGGTCTTTGATGAAGAGGATGGCGCCGGAGATCACGCCCGTGTCGTAGCCGAACAGGAGTCCGCCCAGCGCGGCCACTGCTGCGGCTACGTACACAAAGTGTGAACCCCCCTGGCTTGGGTCTGAAGTGCTGTGCTGCATCGTCAGGCACTCCGTGGAAGCTGCTGCTCTCCTGTCGCGGGTCACCAATGGCCCACGCGGCGACCCAAGTAAAACGGGCAGCCCGATTTTACCCCTGGATCCAAGTTGCGAGAAAGGACCAAATGCGGGGCGCGCGCCATGCTACATCCGCTCCTTGATTCCCTTCCGGATCAACCAATCGTTCACTGGCCACGCCGTCCCGAAGCCAATGATCATGCCCACCTGCATCATCCACCAGTGTCCGGCCGTGGGAACTTCCAGTGGCGGTTCCCACAACAAAAAGTAGGAAATGGCCATCCAACCGAACAGGCCGATCTCGAAGGCCGCGATAGAGAGGGTGTCCGCCTTGACGGCCGCCCAAACGCCCTTGACGCCCCTGATGTTCTTCATTGGCGCAATGGCGTAGTACTGGAAAGCAATGCCTAAAATCCAGGCCAAGCCAATGTCCAGCGCCAACTCTGGATACAACTTGTTGTCCCAGAGCGCCAAGCCGAGGGTCGCGACCAGCCACGCGCCCGCGATATCGCCCAACGTGCAGCCGCCTCCGCAATGCGCGACTCCCTTGGCGACTTGCCACCAAGCGGGCGCTTCGCCTCCGGACCCGCCTTGGACCGCCGGGTGGCCCTGCTCCCGCAGCGCCTTCTTCGACATCCGCCGCCCATAGGCGAAGTAGAACCAGAGGGCAACTGGGCCCCAGTACAGCCCAGAAATAGGGTAAACGGCATTCATGACGGCCATCTGCTGATGGTGACCACCTGCGGCGATGTCCCAAAGAACGACCGCCGAGGACAGGAAACCAAGGCTGAGAAACGTCCATGCCACGGGCGCCAGCCAATCTGGATGCATGGGCCATCTCCCCGGTGGGAGGTTGACGTTCTTTCACCGTCGCATGAGGCACTGCGAAGCAGTAGACGCACGGAGCGTAGTCCGGGTGCGCCCGTGGCGACGCCATATGGC
>JBJKQC010000074.1:0-12514 GCA_046705745.1 Dehalococcoidia bacterium | reverse complement strand
GTCATCCGGCGAATGGAATAAGCGGACCATCGTCCAATGAGGCACTCGCGGACTAGACGCCGCGCGTCGGACTTCAACCGAACAATCTAGGCAGCCCGGCCGAGTTTGCACGGAATCTGCACAATCTGCCGGTCATTGCCCATATTCGATGCACACTTCATCGGTACAGTAGTGCACGGCGTACGGGACCGCAGCTTCTCAAGGAAATGAGGCGCGGTGAGTGAGGAGGTGGCCCGTGGATGATCGGCTAGCTGCGGACCAGAGCGACGTGGTAGGGGAGTACGTAGGGACGGTAACCGCTTATCGGCCGAGGGCCCATGTGGCCACGGTGAAGCTGCGCGTTCCCGTGCGTGCCGGCAGCCATTTGCTTTTCTGGAACGAGGGCAACGAGTGCCGCGAAAGCTTGCGGGCACTCCGAGGTGTCCGGCGGCGGTTTATCCCCGCAGGGGAAGATATCTTGGTTAAGGTCCATCAGCCGATAGAGGCCGGAGCCGAAATCTTCCGTCTCTGGCAATAGGCAACCTTGGCCGAGGCCGAACGGGCAAACACGTGAAAGCCGGCGGGAACCATTCGGAGTTTCCACTCGATCGGGGACGCGCTGGTTTGGCGCCCTGGAATAGACTGGCAGGAGTGGAGGGATTCGAACCCCCGACCGGCGGTTTTGGAGACCGCTGCTCTCCCGGGCTGAGCTACACTCCTGCGTCATATTGACTCTAGCATTCGGCTAGGACTTGGTCAAGCAGGCCGTGGCCAGGCGGAAAGGCCCGAGCGATGAAAAAGCCCTCCGGTTTACGGAGGGCTTCGCGGGCGGTTTCACGGTAGTGGACTGGAGAGGCCAGCGGCACCGATCACCGTCTAAGATCGCTTGTTCAAGTCGCTCGCTCAACCGCATGCCATCATTCTGGCAATGCGGAAAAACCCGCGCTACACGGGAACAATACCAGCGCCCGTTAGACGTGTCAACAGAGTCTTGTAGGCAATTTTGCCCGTCCCTCGACCGCTTTCTTGACACCTCCTTCCCAGACCCATAGGCTCCCAACATCCGTTTATGGAGGACTAGACGCGTGAGGGAGTCCCTTATCACGCCCGCGATGCGAGATGCCGTAGGCAGGCCTGGCCAGTTGCGGTCCGCCATTATCGAGCGGGGCGCCATAATACGTTTTGCCGATGCCATCGGAGACGGCAATCCCACCTACAGAACGGAGACTCCTGTCGCTCCGCCCACGTTCTTGCGGGCGATTGGGTCCGCCATCCCATCGCTTCCGGATGGCGAGCAAGTCCCAAGAGTGTTGGATGGTGGGAGCGACTGGACATATGCTGCTGCCGTGAGGGCAGGCGACACCATCATGTTTAGCACAAGGCTGGAATCGCTCACCGAGCGCCTGGGCAGATTAGGGCCGATGCTGTTCGCAGTCTATTACACTGAGTATAAAAATGAGGACGGGTCGGTGGCCGCGACACAGCGGAATACAGTGATTCGGATGAGGGCCTCTCGATGAATAGTCAACCATTCATCGAGGACGTCGGGCCGGGTTACGAGTTGCCTCCGCTAACAAAACTGCCCACCACACGGCAGTTGGTCATGTATGCAGGGGCATCCGGTGACTTCTACGAGATTCATTACGACAAGGATTTCGCGCTTGCCCAAGGACTACCGGGCGTGATTTTGCACGGCGCGCTGAAGAATGCCTTTTTGGGCCAACTCGTTACCGACTGGATGTGCGAGCGTGGCGAATTGCGGTCGTTGAGCGCTAGGTATCGTGACATGGATAGACCAGGCGATGCGTTGACTTGCAGAGGCAAGGTGGTGGCCAAGGACGAAAAAGCCAAGACCGTCCGTTGTGAGCTATGGCTGGAAAACGGGAGCGGGAAGGTCACGACCGCGGGCGAAGCAGTAGTCGCGCTGCCCTCACGGTCTGAGTAAGAAGGTGTGGAACTGAGGGGGTGTCCAGACCTCCTTTCCCATTAGGGGAGATGGCTGGAGTAGAGGCATCTGGGGGCTTGGCGATATAACCACCTGCCAGGCGACCCTTCTTGCCACTCCTATCCCTCACTGCTACCCGGCTGCAGCGATTCAGGGGGGGCCTTCTCTTCTCGGCAAGGGCCTCCTTATCTCTAGGTAGCCGTCTCTTTGGACCTGGCCCGCTGTGCGGTGAGCTCCTGCCATTCTTCGCGCATGATCTCCATGAGGACGAAGTCCTTGCCGCCCCGGCGATCGGGGCCAACTTCCTTGAACCCAGCCCCTGAAAAAGCACGCCGCGCACGGGCATTCCACGCAAGCGTGTGGAGGTACAGGCGTTCCATGGAAGGCATGGAGAAGCATTCCTCCATCAGGAGGAACAACGCTTCCCTGCCATACCCCTGGTTCCAATAGTCACGGTTGCCGATCAGGATCCCCAGCTCACATTGGCCGGTCACTGTGTCAATGTCATACAGCATGCAGTTCCCGATGTGGAGGCCGTCCAGAGTGTCGATGGCGTACCGGCGTACCCACGGGGTAGGGAACTTCAGCTCCTGCTTGTAATCGCGGGTGAAGTCTTTGAGCGACTGCCGGAGCACGGCCGCCGCGTCCAGTTCAGCAAGCTCAGCGTCTTGCCGCCACCGGTGGTCGTCCTCGGCGTCTTCCAGCCGCTTTTCCCGCAGGGCAACCTTTTCGCCCGTTCGTAGGACATTGCTCATGCGCGCTCTCCGCCCGCTCGGCTTCTCAGCGCGTCAAGAGCGCGCCTGAGCACCTCGGTTTCAGTGGGGAAGGTGAGGACCTCTTGTGCTTTGTCGCTGGGAAACCACTCCACTACGTCAAACTCCGGGTCATGGGCATCGGTCGACCCGCCGGTAGCGCGCATGAGGTAGAAGTGCACCCGTTTGTGGACTCGTTCGCGAGGGCGGGAGAACCAGTATTCGATGTTGCCTAGGGGACGCTCAATCTCGACTTCCAGCCCTGTCTCTTCTCGGACTTCGCGGAGGGCGGTCTGCTCCATCGACTCGTCTTTGTCTGGCGTGCCTTTGGGCAGACTCCAAGTACCGGGCTGAGTGCGGCCACAAAGCGCTATGAGAAAATCCGCGTTTTGCTTTCGGTAGACGACCCCTCCAGCGGAGACCGCCTGGACCACGTTCGTATTTCCAGCCATAAGACCTTCGACCCCGGTATGGAATTTACGATTGGCCGTCCAGGCGGCCGTGATCGATTGAAAGAAAGTCAGCTTCCTCGGCCTGAAGGGCAAGCAAGGACTCTTCAGCCGCCGCACGGACCGCTTCATCTCGAGACATGGCGGCGAATCCGCGGAGCAGTTTCTTGGCCCTGGCGCCGCCTATCCCACCGAGTGCTTGCAGGGCGGCCGTGGAGACTTGGCGATCGCTGTCATGCACCAGCTCCGCAAGATCGGGGACAGCTTCCTCTTCAGCCAACTCCCGAGCGGCATTCGCGGCTTCGAAGCGAATGGCAGGGTCATCGTTGGACATCTCGCGGCGTACGTCTGGGAGCCAAGACGCGTCGGCATTGCGCCCCATAGCGAAAATCGAGCTTTGTCGCAACAGTGGGTTGCTGCTCGCATATCCCCACCTGACCCATGCCCGCACCTCAGGGGCTTGGAAAGAGGCGACAGATTCCAGCGCCCGCCTGCGCACTTCAATGGACTCGCTCTCGTCACGCACCGCGTTGATCAGGGCATCGTAGACGCGGTCACGATCACGCTCGATGAGCTTGCCGGCCTCGGCAAGCTGAGCGAAGTGACCAAGCACCATGGCCGCTGCAGCCCGGACTGTTGATTCCGTGTCGTTCTTCAGGCGGTCCGTCAACTTGGGTATGACGCGGCGGTCGTCGTTCTCCCAAAGGCCGGACACTGCCTTCTCGCGCACGCCGGCGTCTTCGTCGGTGACGGCCTGACAGAAGACGGTCGAGAAGTCTACCTCTACGTTTTCTTCCGCCAGGTCTACCAGTCGGGTCAACAACTCCCTTCTCCGGGTCATTGGCAGGCGGGCCCATAGGGATCGCAGCTCGTCCGCCTCTTCGCCGTCAATACCACTCAGCCGCGTCAGACCTTTCGACGACACGTCCTTGTTCCAGTCAGCCAGTTCCGCCATGTATGGACCATTGGACATCGATACTACCCGTTGTTCACTTCCCCGCCACCGACACGCTGCCTAGAGCGATGGGCGGTGTGTACAGACCGCCCCCCAGCCAGCGTCCTTCGCTACCGACGGCCGTCAAGTTACTCAATGCATCGTAGGCATTGCCGGAGACCATTGCGTTCTTTACCCGGCCCACGACTCGGCCGTTTTCGATCTTGTACCCCAGCAACACGTTGGCGTTGAAATCCCCACCCAAGACATTGCTCTGGCCCGCGCCGAGCAGCCGCTCCACGATCAGCCCTTCTTTCAGACTGCCGATGATATCGCCGAGCTTCGCGTCACCCTCGGCTACCACGAGGACGCTGCTGGATGGCGTAGGCAACGAACCGAGGCCACGCTCTCCGCTCCCGGTGCTCTCAGTTCCCGCTAGACCGGCAGTCTGCAAGTCATACAGGAAGTTCGCGGCAACACCATGGTCTATGAGCGGCAGGCGGCGGGAGGGCACCCCTTCATCATCCGCCGGCCGGCTGGCGCCGATGTAGGGCAGGGTGGCGTCATCGACGAGGTTGAACCGCTTGTCCACGATAGTCTCGCCCAAGCGCCCCACCAACGGGGAGGTCCCCTGGTACACAGTCCGGCCACTGAACCCGGCTAGCAGTGGGCCCAGCAGCATGCTGGAGACCGCCGGGGGCATGAGTATGACCGGCATCTCTTTTGTCTCAATCGTGGCCGTCTCCCGAGCCCAATCTAGCTGGCGAATGATGGAGTCGATGACCTCCGAAGGGTCGGAGATGGGGTGGACGCCGCTCAAGCCATCATAGGTGAAGAGCATGTCCTCACCTCGAATGACCGTGCCCTCGAATCCGAATCCGAAGCCCGAGCGGATGTAACCGAATCGAGCGCCCTCGCTGTTGATGAGCGAGATGGTGGAGGTGGACTTGCTGACGGAACCTTCCACCTGGACTTCCTTTGAGTAGGCCCGCAGGGCATCGATCACACGCTGGCCGAGGGCCGCCATCTGTTCAATGGTTACCCCCTTGACCGCCTCGTCGTAGACGGGGACGTCCGGATATGCCGAAGCGTGGGGAAAATGGAAGCGGGCTTCCGCTCCAAAGGGGACGGTCTCCAAGGCAGCGTTTACGAGGCCTTCGACATCGGCCAAGTTGCTGGTAGAGCTAAATCCAACGCGGCCGTTCTTAATGATACGGAGGGCCGCGCCGGCTGTTTCGTTGCTGTCCACCGCCTTGATGGCATTGGCCTCGAAGTGAACAGGAGTGCCGGAGGACTCGACGTAGAAGACCTCTGCGCCATCCGCCTCCGACAAGGCGCGGTCTAGGATGCGTTCTGCAATCTCAGATAGGTCTACCTGACTAGGAATGGCTGCCGCCTCCGATGAGTACTTGGCGGATGCGAATATGCGGGCTTCCGTTGGAAACGGGCAGGGGGCTCTGACCGCCTTTGCCGCAGCCGCCGCCCTGGTTCATGTCCAAGTCGTTCGCTATTGCGTCCAGATTTTTGAGCGTTGTGAAGAGGTTGCCGGAGAGCATGACCGGGCGGCAGAGCTCCTCGACCTTGCCGTCACGGATGCGGTAGGCCTCGCCCGCGGAGAAGGTGAACATCTCCATGCTGGTCATACCGCCGTACCAGTTCTTCACATACAGCCCGTCTTTGACATCAGCGAATAAGTCTTCGACGCTGGCCTCACCGGGCTCGATGAAAGTGTTGGTCATCCGCACGATGGGCGGGAACCGGTAGCTGATGGCCCGAGCGTTGCCGGTGGGCCGCTCGCCGAGCTTGGCGGCCGTCTCGCGTGAGTGCAGGCGTCCGACCAGCACGCCCTCACGGATAAGGTCCGTGCGCTGGGCGCGGACCCCTTCGTCATCATACTGGTAAGAGCCGCGGAGACCGGGCACGGCGGCGCCGTCCACCACGTTCAGGTGCGGGCCTCCGAAGCGGCGCCCCAAGACCATAAGCTCCTGCATGCGCGGTTCGGCATAGATGTGGTCGGCCTCGGAGAGGTGGCCGAAGGCCTCGTGGATGAACACGCCGGCCAGGATAGGGTCGAGGACGACGGTATACTCTCCGCCCTTGACCTCGGGGGCGCGCAGGAGCGATATGGCCTGGTCGGCCACTTGCTGGGCGTCTTGGTGAAGGCTCTCGACGAAGGTGAAGTCGCCCAGGCTGCCTAAGCTGACACCGGACTGCTGGACTTCCGCGCCATCCCGTGCCATGGCGGTCATGCGGATGCTGACGTCCACCCGGTCCTGTTCGACGTAGGTGCCCTCGCTGTTGGCGAAGGCCACGCGCCGGCGGCCATCGCCGTACCCGAGGCCAGCGCTCTGGACGCCTTCGGTGTCCATGATGATCTCGATGTACTGGTCGAGGGTGTTCTTCTTGTCCGCTAGGCTGATGGCCAGCGGGTCTTTGACTATGCGCGAGGGCACGATGTCCACCACGGGCTCGACGGGCGCCAGCTCAATCTTCTCGCCGCCCACAACCCGCGCTTGATGCACGGTCTGCCGGACCTTCTCGGTAAGGTTGTCGAGGCGGTTGAAGGAGCTGAAGGCCCAGCCGCCGCCGGCCAGGGCGCGGACATCGCCGCCCAACCCACTGCTGCGGCCGATCTCTTCCAAGTCGCGGCCGCGATAGCGAATGTTGCTGGACTCACTCTCCTCCACGCGGACTTCGACGTACTGGGCGTCCACTCCCTTGAGGGCGGACTCCATGCGCTCCCGGAGATTGTCGAGCATGCGTCTATTACCTTGGGGAAGCATTCAATGGACCGAAGTCCAGTCTACTCAATGACCCGTGTGCTAGCAACGCGAGGCTGTGTGAGCGGTGAGGGCTAAGCGGTGAACGGTGAGCGGTGAACAGTGAACGTACCGTCCATGCGGGGGCGCAAGAGCAGCGCAAGGTTGACCGTGTGCACAGACACCTCTAGACCGGAGCGGCAACCGCAGCAGATGCGCAGCAAACCCGCAGCAGATGCGCAGCAGAGCCGCAGCAAGGCCGCAGCGGACCCGCAAACTAACCGCAGCAAGCGCGGCGGCGAAATCATTTCCAGCAGGTCATGGCCTGGCGGAAGGGTATTGCGCGGCGAAATATTCGCCCCAATTGTTTCTCAGCTACCGCATACCGCTGGTCAGCGGCGAGGTTTTCGACGGTGACCAGTTTGCCACCGGCAAGCCGGGGTCTGCGACGGTGAAGGGTGGGAACATAGGGGGCCTCCCAGGTGAAACAAGGCGAAACAGGACCCGAAACACACCCGGAACAGGGCCGAAACACTAGCCGAAACAGACCCGAAGCACGTGCGAAACAGACCCGAAGCACGTGCGAAACAGTGAAACGGGCTCCGCCGGGCCACGGCCAGGCGGTGGGGTGTTTCGACACGAAACATTCGCGCAAATCTTTCTCAGATGCAACAGGCTGAGCAGTGAAAGCGCGAACAATCAAGCGTGTGGAATGCCATCTCAACGTCGTTTAGTGTTATTATAACATCAGAAGGGGTGGGAGTGAAAGGGGCGGTTGGCAGTGGGGCAGGGCCGAAAGGCCCCAAGACATCCTCCGGGAAGTTTGCCAGCCAAAGGCGCGACCGCTTACAATTGTGCTGCCTGCCGTGCCGAGGTGGTGGAATAGGTAGACACGCTGTCTTGAGGGGGCAGTGGGAGCAATCCCGTAAGAGTTCAAATCTCTTCCTCGGCACCATGACGTTATGCAGATGTAAGCAGGGCCCGCCGGTGAGGCGGGCCCTGCTTTGTTTCCTTGGACGGGGTAAGCGACTGAAGGAGCTTACTGTCGATCCGAGAACCGTTCGAGAGACCCCATTCACAGGCTCAGGGCGAACGGTCGTCGATAGGCTCGTGGAGGCTAGGGCGCTCCTCCCAGGCCACGAAGCGCGTTATGGACCTTCTCGGCGGAGATGGGCAGCTCGAAGATCCGAACGCCGACGGCGTCTTGGATGGCGTTGGCAATGGCCGCCGCCGTGGGCACGTTGGGCAACTCGCCGATGGCCTTGCCCTGGTAGGGCACGGGGCCGATGGGTTCTTCCAGCAACACCGTCTCTAGCTCGGGGATGTCCTGGATGCTGGGGATCTTGAACTCGCTGAAGTTGAGGGTTGCGACGCGACCGTCCACGACCGGCGTCTCTTCCATGAGCCCGTAGCCGACGCCCTGGACCACTCCACCGTTGATCTGCCCCTGGTGCCCGATAGGGTTCAACACCGTGCCCACGTCATGGGCTGTGACGATGCGACGGACCTGCACCCGGCCAGTCTCGGGGTCCACTTCCACCTCCGCTACCTGCGCGCAGAAGGAGGTCACCGTGCGGTCCTCGGGCGGGTCGTAGGTGGCGATGCAGGAGAGCGGCCCGCTGCCGTCCTTGGTGGCAAGCCTCACCGCCTCGGGGAAGGAGAGTATCTGCTCCAGGGGTCCGATGAACGCGCCGTTCCGGTGCTCTACCTCGTCCGGCGAGCAACCCCAGTCCGCTGCTATGGCCTCGCTTAGCTTCGCCAGGATGTCTTGGGTCGCCTGGAAAGCCGCGTGGCCTGCCGAGTTGGTGGTCTTGCTCCCTCCTATGCCAGACTCGTAAGGGAGCGTGTCGGTGTCGGTTGCCTGGACCTTGACTTGTCCAATAGGGACTCCCAGCGTCTCGGCAACGATCTGCTGCAAGACCGTGTAAGCCCCCTGGCCACAGTTCGCCACGGAGACCAGCAGCGTCGGCGCGCCGGAGGCTTCGACGGTGATGCCGGCACTGGACTTGCCGGCTCCCGGAGGGCGCTCGTACATGGCGATCCCACGGCCGACCTTAACTCCGGCTGGGGCGCCGGCGGATGGCTGATTGGGCTTGTCCCACTCCGCGGCATCGAGCGCGGCAGCCAGGGTCTCCTTACCCCGGACCTTGGTCCAGACCACGCCTAGCGGCGTGGCGTCGCCCTCGTTCAGGAGATTCTTCATCCGGAACTGGGCCGGATCGATGCCCAACTCGCGGGCGATGATGTCCAGCTGTGACTCGACAGCGAAGACAATCTGGGGTGCACCCGGCGTGCGGGCCTGGGTGCCCGCCACGTGGTTGGTATAGACGCAGTATTCGGCGACGCGGACGGCGGGGAAATGGTAAGAGCTTCCCGCCTGGCGGGTCCCCAGCACGGTCACCTGCGGGTTTGCCTTGAAGGCCGCGTATGCTCCGCCGGCGAAGGCCACCCGGACGTCCATGGCGCAGAGCGTGCCGTCGTTGGTTACCCCTGTCTTGACTGTAATGACGCCGGGATGGCGGCGCGGCCCGGCCATCAGCTCCTCCGTGTAGGTGTGCACCATCTTCACTGGACGGTGGACCCGCTCCGATAGCAGGTAACAGAGGGGGGCGTCCGTGAGGGAGGACTTGGCACCGAAGTCGCCGCCGACGGGCATGACGTGGACGTTGACTTTGCCTGCGGGAGCGCCAACTTGTTTTACAAGCTGGTCGCGAAGGCTGTAAGGAGTCTTGTTGGAGGCCCAGACTTCAATGTCGCCTTCAGGGTGGACCCAGACTGTGCAGGCGTTGGGCTCCAGGTAGGCGTGGTGCGTAAGGGGAAGGCGGAATGTGTGCTCGAAAACGCGGTCCGCGCGACTGAACGCGAGCTCCAAGTCGCCGTGCTGCCACACGGTGTAGGACTGTACGTTGGGCCCGTCGACGGAGCGCGGTGGCGCCCCTTGATACAGGGTTGGATCATCGTGAACGCGAGGAGCGCCCGGTTGAAGCGCCTCAAGAGGGTCGAAGACCGCGGGTAGCTCCTCGTATTGAACGTCTATGAGAGGCAAGGCCGCCTGGGCGACTTCGGGGCTTTCGGCAAGAACGGCCGCCACCGGCTCCCCGGCAAAGCGCACCTTGTCGCCCGCCAGCACGGGCAGGTCCTGCATCCTGATGCCGACACGGACGTCCGGTAGGTCTTTGGCTGTGACGACCATGACCACGCCTGGCAGCGCCCTGGCCTTGGAGGTGTCTATGGAGACAATGCTAGCGTGAGGCAGCGGGCTGCGGAGCACCTTCACCCAAAGGGTCCCCGGCAACGTGATGTCGGCGGCGTAGGCCATGCTGCCCGTGACCTTGTCCGCGCCCTCGACCGCGGCCGTCGGCTTGCCTACCGCTACGTACACCATGGATTCCTCCTCTGACGTGAGCTACGCCGCCCGATTGTAGGCGGCATGGGCGCAGAGGCCAAGGGTCAGAGTCAGAAGTAGGAGGTGGGAAGCGAGAGGCGGCGTTATGGGCGGTGAGGCAGCCTGGCGGCAGGCATGAAAAAAGGTGGCTGCTAGCCACCCGCGGGGATCATTCCTATGTTCTCGAAGGGAACAAAAACAGCATAGCATATTTGTAAGAGACCTGCAACCCCTGATTTTGGCCTTCCGCCCGACACCCGCCAGGTGCATGAGGAAAAATAAAATGGGGTCTCCGTCAGAGAACCGGCCCGTCCTTCCGCCTGCCGACGTTAAGCTTCAGTGAGGGACCCGCGCCAGACGGTGACTTCATCGCCCACGCCGATGCCGAGGGTCTTGCTGGCGTTTCCGTAGGGGACGGCGATTTCCAGGCAGCCGTGGCTGCCGATGAGGCCTAGGAGGACGCCCTGACCCCGCCCCTGCTCCGCATAGGTCCGGGCGAAGCCGTCGACTCGGTGACCGCCGACTTCGATGACCAGGTCCACGTTTGACTTGAACAGCGTGTCGGCATCGATGTTGGTAATGAGATTACCGAAGCCGTCCACGTGCTGGACGCAGCCCACCAGTTTCCCATCGTGCTCGAATGGCCGTGGCACGGTGAAGACGTTGATCTCCTGTACGGCGGCGCCCATGGCCCCAGGCGGCTCCCCCGCGCTGAGGAAGCCAGCCACGGGCGCAAAAATGTCCCGGCCGTGAAAGGTGTCGCTGATGGGGTGGTGCCAGTAACGGTGATTGGTCAGGTGGTAGGCGCTCCACCCCTTCGGGAGCTTGGCCATGGTGGGGTGGAAGGGCTCGCCACCAGGAACTTCGCCGCCCTCACGGGTAAAGACGTAGGACAGCAGGCCGTTGTCGGGGCAGACGAAGCTAGCCGTCGGAGTGCGGACTACGATGGGACGGCGATTGGTGCCCACAGTGGGGTCGATGACGATGACGTGCACGGTGTCTTGGGGGAAGTAGTGGTAGGCGGAGTCAAAAATATAGGCGCCGGCCCGGATGTCTTGGCGGGGAACGTCGTGAGTAATGTCGACGATGGTGGCGCTGGGACTGATGTCGAGGATGATGCCTTTCATGGTGCCCACGAAGGCATCGGGCAGGCCGAAGTCGGTTGTCAGCGTAACGAGCGTGCTCGGCATAGCGTCCTTCGCAAGGGGCAATTCCGTTTAGGCGACTCGGATGTTGATGGCCGCGAGGATAACGAAGAGCACCGCAAGACCGACAGTGATCTGACACAGGGTTTTTTCGACGCCGCGGCGAGTCCGGTATTGGGTCATGCCGCCGCCGAAGAGCCCACCGCCTTCGCCCTTGACCTGCATAAGGATGGAAGCCACGAGCAGTACGGCAACGAGGATGATGGCAGTATCGACGTATGCACCCATAGATGCGATTCCTTCAGCGAAATCTCCGGCGCGCTAACGCCGGCGCCTCTTTAGGATAGCGGCTCACGGGTGATTCTTCACTAGGCTGGGAAGAGTTATCCCTTCGTTTCGCGCAAAGAAGGCGAGTGCCGCCACTCGCGTGGGGCATGCAGCCGTAGGTTGATGCCGGGGCCCTACGCCTTCATCGCCTCTAGCTGCTCGCGGATGAGGTCCGCCACAACGGAGGGGTTGGCCTTGCCCCTGGTAGCCTTCATGACCTGGCCTATGAGGAACTTGGCGGCTGTCTCTTTGCAGGCCATGTAGTCCTTGACCGCCTGCGGGTTGGCGGTGATAGCTTGGGTTACCGCCTCGCCGATGGCGCCGGTGTCGGTGATCTGGGCTAGGCCGAGGTCCTCCACCACAGCGGCCGCCGTCTTGCCGGTAAGGAACATCTCCTCGACTGCCGTCTTCGCCTGGGGCGTGCCGATAACGCCCTTGTTCAAGAGCGCCAGCAGCTCCGCTAGGTGGGCGGGAGTCACGCGCGATTCCTCGATTTCGACGTGGGCCTCGTTGGCGAGCCGGCCCAGCTCCGTGATGGTCCAGTTGGCAGCGGCCTTGGCGACCGAGGCGCCAGAGCCGTCCGTCTTAGCATAGGCCGCGAGAACGGCCTCGTAATATTCAGCCAGCCTGGGTGAAGCCGTCAGCAGGGTGGCGTCATACTCGGGCAGGCCGTACTGAGAGACGAACCGGGCCTTGCGCTCCTCCGGCAGCTCGGGGAGCAGCTCAGAGATCTGCGAGACCCAGGCGCGGTCGACATTCAGAGGCGGCAGATCGGGCTCCGGGAAGTAGCGGTAGTCGTTGGCCTCTTCCTTACTGCGCTGCGAGACTGTGATCCCCTT
>JBJKQC010000073.1:0-5811 GCA_046705745.1 Dehalococcoidia bacterium | reverse complement strand
GGTCGGTCCCGTGACACGTATGGTCGTGCGGCAGGCGGCGGCCAAGAGCAAAAATGCCAAGGCCGTGAGCGCAATCCCGAGTCCCCGAACGCTCTTCATCGCCATCCCTTCCCTCCACTTGTCCGTTCCATTTAGTCGAAACGGTGCTTCTCGGGCCGCTAATCCACCCTCTTGGACTGCACTATTCGTCGGTATAGCCAGGCTAGAAAATAGGCGGGCACTCCGTCATTGGCGAAAAGAGGTGGTAACGAGCAAGCTCAGCTCTAGCTGAGCTTGCCTAGTCAATTAGACGTTTCGTCTGAGCGTGAACAGTAGAAGAACTAAACGGACAGGGCGCGACTGTGAGTTGACTCGTACCTCTCCTGGCCCTCTCTGCAGAGGTCTCGCAGGACACACTTGGCGCAGTCCGGAGCGCGCTTCCGGCAGACCAGCTTGGCGTGGGCATCCAGCAGGGCGTGGTACTCGTTGAACAGCGTCGCCTCGTGCGGCAGGTTGTCCTCGAATAGCGCCTGGTAGTCTTCGTAGGTCCGCTTTTCAGGCAAGACGCCAACTCTGTTCAGGATGCGCTGGGTGTATGCATCGATGACGAAGGATGGGAGGTCGGCGGCGTAGAGCACGATGTCGTCGGCGGTCTCCGGGCCGATACCGTAGACAGACAATAGCTCAGCCCGGAGCTCCTTGGCCTGCCGGTTACGCCAGCGTTCCAGGTCATCATCGTAAGAAGCGAGGTGCTTGGCGATCGCTTTCAGCTTCTTCGCCTTCGTGTTGAAGTACCCCGAGGGCCGTACCAGCTCGGCAAGGCTAGACTCCGGCATGGCGCGGATGGCCGCAGGTGACATCGCGTCGGCCGCGCGCAGGTTCGCCAGCGCCTTGTCCACATTCACCCATGCTGTATTCTGCGTCAGCACTGCGCCGACCACGGTCTCGAAGGGGCCGTCGCTGGGCCACCAGCCCTGCGGGCCATACTGAGCAAACAGGCGGTTGTACACCTCCAGCAAGAGATTTGCGATGCGCCGCGAGCGTGGCATGGGAGTCACCGGAGAAAGGAGTAACCAGAGGATAGCAGGCCAGGGCGCCGGACCGGCCAGCTGGCAGCTACAGGAGCACCGGCGCGAGCCGCAAGGGCAAGAGCCCCACAGCCGATGCTTCGCACACGATGGCCCACGCCTCCACACCGGCCGCCATGGCCGCACCCAGCGCCATGGCGAAGGCAGGGTCGGCCGTCGGGTGCGGCAAGAGCGCCATTGCGTCATCTCGTTGCACCACGAAGGCCAGGGCTGCCCGGTGGCCTTGATGCACAGCCTCGACTAGCGCGCCCAGGTGCCGCGTCCCACGAACGGTTGGGGCATCCGGGAACAATGCTATACCGTCCTCCACGAGGTTTACCGATTTGGCCTCCACGTACCAAAGGCCGGGCTGTCCTTCGAACAGCAGGTCCAGCCGACTATCGGCAAACCGTACCTCGCGCCGCACGCGATCGTATGCCGTTAAGGACGGCAGCATGCCGGCGCGCCAAGCAGCGATGACGGCGACGGGCGGCAGGCGGGCGTCTATGCCCGCCCAGCGGTTGTTGTACCACGCCATGACGAGGTCGTAGGCGGTGCCGCGGCCGGGCCGGCGCCTTTGTGACGTAATAGCTGCACCCTCAACTCGACCCTCTCCCTCCGACAAGTCGGGAGTCTGCGACATCGAGGGGGAGGGGCGAGCCAGGAGGACACTATATGGCCTGAGCAAGACCTTGGCGCCAGGCGTGAGCAGTTCCGTCATCCTCCCGGAGTTCGGGACGTGGGCGACTGCCGGCACGCCATCCACCTCGACGTCGGCGGCAAAGCGATTACGCCGGCGGACAAAACGGGCCTCAATCAGGGAATCGCTGGACATGGCCAGCGTAGGATAGCCGTTAGGGGATGGTTATGCTCCCGCTAGCCCCTATCGGGAAGGAGGGGTTATGGGCGACCTCCCAGGGATAGCCATCGGGATCGGCGAAGTAGCCGGACGTGCCACCCCATTCTGCCTTCGTGGCCTCCTTCAGGAGCGTAGCTCCGGCCTTCACGGCATCTTCAAGGGCTGTGGCGACTTGCTCCGGATTTTCCACGCAGACTGCCAATGTGATGCCGCCAAAGGGGCCACGGGGCGAGTCAGGGATGGCCGCGTCTTCAGCCAGGTCCCTGTAAGGGAATAGACCCAGGTAGGAGTCGGCAGTGCGGAACCAGGCAATGACACCTTCTATAGACGATGTGCACTGCTCCCAGCCAAGTGCCCGATAGAAGGCAATCGAGCGGGCAAGGTCGAAGACGCCCAGAGTTACTATGCTCAGGCGGGCGGGAAGAGGCATAACATCCTCCAATGCCTATTCGATTGACCGGCTCAGCGACCGCACGCCTATCGGGCCACTGAGGCTCAGTCTAGCCTGGTAAACTTGCCACTATGACGCTGTTCACGCAACGGCTGGATGACACCGCCTGCCGCAATCAAAGCCTACTGTGCGTGGGGCTGGACCCATGGCTGCCATCCATGGCCACAAAGGACATCGCGAAGTTCAATGCCGCCATTATTGAGGCGACTGCGGACCTGGTCTGCGCCTACAAGCCCAACTACGCATTCTACGAAGCGCAGGGCATCGACGGTCTAAGGGCCATGCAGGTCACCATCGCCGAGGCCCACCGGCGCGAGGTGCCCGTCATCCTTGACGCCAAGCGCGGCGACATCGGCAGCACGGCAATGGCCTACGCCCAAGCGGCCTTCCACGTCTGGCAGGCCGATGCCGTAACGGTCAACCCGTACATGGGTGGCGACACGCTGGAGCCGTACTTGGCGTACGAGGATCGCGGCGTATTTGTGCTGACTCGGACATCCAATCCCGGCGGCAGGGACTTCGAGGAACTGCTCATTCAGGGCGAAGGTCGACCGACGCCCTTGTTCGAGCATGTGACCGCGCTGGTGCAGGCCTGGGACACCCATGGCAACGCTGGCCTTGTGGTCGGCGCGACAGCGCCGGAAGAGCTGGCGCGGGTACGGGAGATCGCGCCGGAGATGCCACTTCTCATTCCGGGAATCGGTACCCAAGGTGGCGACCTGGAATCATCCGTCCGCAACGGCATTGATGCCCGTGGGCTTCGCGCTGTCATCAACGCCTCCCGCTCCATCACCTACGCCTCTAAGGGTGCGGACTATGCGGAGGCGGCACGACAGGCGGCCCATGAGCTGCGTGACGGGATCAACGCGATACGGGGAAGGCTGGGATTTACGTGGTAGTTGAGTTCCGCCTGGGCGAGACACTACGCCTACGCAAGGCGCACCCCTGCGGCGGGACGACCTGGCGCGTGGAGCGGCTCGGCGCCGACATTGGCATTCGTTGCCTCACGTGCGGCCATTATTTGCTTACACCACGGCACAAGCTTGAGCGGGCGCTGAAAGCGCGCATCCCGCCCGCGGCAGAACAGTCCTAGCACTTTGCCAAAGTCATTCCGATCGCAGTCCCCTGGTGAGCCGAGGTGCGGCGGCAGAAACCTTTCCGCGGCACCCATATCTCCCATTCATAGTCAATTTGACGGGTTACGAGATCCGCTTGCGCCGCTGCCCGTGAAGTGGAAGGCGCCACCACGGCTGTGTAACGAGGTCTCGCCAAACTTGGCCCCCTACTATTCCGGCCGGCGGTCGTGGTAACAACGACAAGGTGGTCATCGAGCCCGGCGCACACGCCATCTGTCGGTCACCCTTGCCCCATGTCCACCACAAGCTGAACCAGTGGGCTCTGCGTCATCCGCGCCTCGAGCTCCTCGTTACGGCCCATGTTCTCCAGCATCTTTGTGAAGACCCGCCGTCGCTCGATTGGGTCCGTGACTGGGGTCGCGCGCGCCGGTACATCGGCTGCAACGCTCCGCTTGAGGTGGATGATGAGCTCTGGGTTGACAAGCATGTTGGCGTACCAACTCCGTTTCCCCGGCTGTCCCGAGAAGTAGAACTTGCCGTCGATATTTTGCAGTCGAATCTCGATACGGCGAGGTTCCCCGGTCTTGCGTACCATGGTAGTAATCTCGCAAACGCCCCCCGATACGAGCGCCTTGCGGACATCGTCGTTCATGTCTTCCTCCCGTTCCGTGCCCACCCACCTCTTCCAAACAGCTTGAAGTGTAACTGACCCAAAGTGGTGTAACAAACGTGACGAGTGGGTAGTAGAAACGCGAACTTGTGAAATCCTTCTCAATAACCCCTTGTGCCGATTATCGTAATCATAGTATACTTTGCGTAGACGCTCAGGCGAGAGTCACAAGCCCCTGGGGCCGTTGCTCCGATGGCTCCACCCCTGGAGCCAGGGGACTTTGAAAAGTCCTACAAACGTGGCAATGGCCCCGTCGCACCGCCCTTGAGGGACCTCGAAAGAGGCCAGGCCGAGAGACCTGCAGTCAGGTTACCGAGGATTTACACGTCCCGCTGTTTTAGTACGGTGCTCGGGCACCGATAGGTGGGTGTGCCTGAATTCGTCGGCTATCCGTTGGAAATCGTTAACAAAATTGTCACAGACATGTAACCGGTCATTAACCAATGAGGCGGCCGGGAGTGATGGAATAGTAGTGCGGCCAGGGAAAAGGCTCACAGAGACGAGAGGAGTACGTGATATGGGACTGTTGGACGGGATTTGGAAAGCATTCACTATGGGAATCTTCTACCGGCAGGATCTCGCCGCACGGCGCAATGAGCGACGGGTATTGGCCAAGGCTAGCTCTTCCAGCGCCCATAAGTGTTCGGACGCCGCAGCGCCACTGCGAAGGGTGGCATAGAGCGCGCCCGAGGGGAGGGCAATGACGATGGAAGAACTGCGCCGGGGACGCCAACAGATCTCCGGCAGTCAACAGGAGATGAGAGGGTGCTCGATTTCTTAAAGCGTGTTTCCAATGCAGTGGGACAGGGGCTATACCTGAGCAAGCTGGCCAACGAGCGGATCGACCCTGAAGACTTTCGGCTGGCGGTGCGCGTGGTCCTCGGCATCAATACTGAGGCGCCCGCAAGCGAGCAGGCCAAGGAGCGCGAGTTGATCGCGGCCTAAGCGGCTATCCACAGACGGTTCGCCCTGGGCTCGCAGAAGGGTCCAACGAATGGCTTTTGGATAGGCTCTAAGCCACCTACATATACCGTGCAGAGAAGGCCCCCGCCCGAGTGCGGGGGCCTTCTCTGCGATCAGACGGATGTGGATGGCACAGTAAAGCGCTTGGGGCCGAAGAGCGTGTACAGCAACGGCGTCAGCAGTCCAGCTGCAACGATGAGCAAGCCTGCCAAGGCCAGCGACCCAACGATGGACAGGACGCTTGCCAATGGCCCGAACATAGCAGGTCCCACGAGCTGCGCCGCCGCCCAGTAGATTCCCACCACGGCCATTGCCACTCCACGCTGCTCGGGTGTCGTTAGATCGGCTGTCATCGCTGCGTACAACACCCGGCCCGCGTTGAAAGCGATGCCCATGCCAAGCATGACCAGCCCCGTAAGCCAGAGGAGGTCACCCGTTAGGAGGAGGAGCACGATAGCTGCTCCGTTGCCCACCAGTATGCCCGCATAAAACGCCTTCTGGCCAATGCGGGCACGCACGGCGCCGAACCCAAAGCCGATGACCACGGCGCCGATGCCGTAGACTACCTGGAGCAGCCCTATGGTGTCCGCGGGATAGCCGACATCCACTTTGAGGAACGCGGGGACCAAGGAGCTGAACAGGGCCACGCTCAGGGACGTTCCAAATGCGCAAATAGCCGGCAGCACCGTCCAGCGCGACCGGAACACCGACGGCACTGGACCGAGAATCTGCCTCAGCGACCGCGC
>JBJKQC010000072.1:0-3176 GCA_046705745.1 Dehalococcoidia bacterium | reverse complement strand
GTCATGCCGCGCTCGACGGTCACACCAGTGTGGGGTACGTCCATGAACTTGGCGGTGTTGTTCTGACCAGAGAAAATGGCCTCCGACAGGTCCTTGCCGACCTTTTCCTTGTCGATATCGAATGCGGCAACGACCTCGATGTCCCCGATGTGGTAGCCACCCAGGACGGTGTGCATGAGGCCTGGAACGAACTCGTCGACCGGGGCTTCGCGATAGCGGTGAATGCCCTGGACAAAGGATGAGGCGCAGTTCCCGACGCCGACAATGGCAACTTTGATCTTACCCATGCAAAAACGTGCCTCCGTGCGGCCGATGGCCCTTGGATGTTATTCAAGTTATGACGTATGACTATATTGGCGCATGGGCCCAAGGGCCCAAATAGCGGGCCCAGACGGGGGCCCAATCCGGCGCCCGGCCCCATAAAGCCTACGTCACGCACGAGCTGAGGCTGGGCCAGGCTTTCGAGCGGGCGCCGAGGCCGGGAGGGCTGGGGCGCCACCAAGCGAGGGGGAGAACAAGTGTCTCCCAAGAGATTTCTCCACTTCGTCCTTCCCGCTCGGCGGAAGGACTCCGGCCGAAATGACAGGGGAACGCTATTTTCGATGCAACAACGGCCGGGCGTTGTGTTCGATGGGATGGTATGAAGCAGCTGGAAACGACTGAGATCGGGGCGATTTCCGGCGGCTTGTTAGGATTTGATGACGACGTAAAGTAGGCGTTATTCGTTATTGAGTAGGAGGAATCTGGCTAGTGTCGGATGGGTTGTTGACCCGTCCGCGCGTTCCGTGGCGCCGTAGTAACGCATGGGGCTAGTTGATTCCGGCGGCTGGAGGGGAGAAGGATGAAGACATCCCGCAATCTGAGCGCCCGCCTTTCAGTCCGCCTGATCTTGCTGGTGGTGTTCGCCATCGCGCCAGCACTGGGGCTGGTGGTGTACACGGCCGCCGAACAGCAGCGGGATGCCATTGCAGCAGCGCAGCAGAACGCACTGAGGCTTGGCAGGTCCATAGCCTTCGAGCACCAGCGATGGGTCGATGAGATCCAGACGGACTTGATTGCAGCCGGGTCCGAGATAAACCTGGTCCGCCAAGCGGGACTTTGTGACCAATACCTCCACGCCATTGTCGCGAACAATGACCTTTACACGAGCTTCGAGGTAGTCGACGGCAAGGGAAACTATCTTTGCACATCGGACTCCCAACAGCCGTCCGGCAATGTACAGGACCAAACGTGGTTCCAGCGGGCGGTGCAGACGAAGGCATTGGCGGTTGGAGATTACGAAATCGGTCCCGACGGCAAGGCAGGGATCGTCTTCGCCTACCCGGTCTTCAACGCCACGGGAGGCAATGTGACCAGCGTCCTGGCGATGACCGTCAGCTTGCAGTGGATCAACGACCGTGCAGCGGAAGCGGACCTTCCAGCCGACTCAACCCTGACCGTGGTGGATAGCAATGGCACCGTCCTCAGCAGGTACCCCGATCCGGGACACTTGGTCGGGACCAACGCGAGGAACGTGCCCATTGTCCAGATGGCCTTAGCAGCGGGCTCGGAAGGAACGGCCCGCGGAGTCCAGGGGCTGGAAGGCGCCCGACAGGTGTACGGCTTTGTTCCGTTTGGGGCCATCGGTGGGCAGCAGCCTCTGAGGATAATCGTCGGCATCCCGGAGAACGTCGCGTCCGAGCAAGTCACGGCGGCGCTGAGGCGCAACGTCATTGGCCTGGGAGTGGTGCTGGTGCTAGGTCTGGCCGCGGCGTGGGTCCTTGGGGAGTTACTCGTCATGCGGCACGTCCGCGTCCTGGTAACAGCGGCGCAAAGGCTGGCTGCAGGCGATTTTTCTGCGCGGAGCCGCATGCGCCACGAAACGGTAGAGCTTGGACAGGTGGCGGACGCGTTCGATCAAATGGCGGTGGCGTTGGAGGAGCGTGAGAAGGAAAGGGCGCGAGCAGAGGAGCAGCGCCTGGAGCTGGTGAGGGCGCAGATCGGACGGGCAGCCGCGGAAGCCGGCCGCGAACGGCTGAGAGCGGTCGTAGAGACCTCTCCAGTCGGCGTGTACGTGGTGGACGCTCAAACGCGGAGCGTCCTGTTGGCCAATCACGAGTGGCGGCGGATCTACGGTGTCTCTGACACGGAGGCGCCCAGCTCCGACCATCTCGCGAGGGTCGTGTATCGGCATGCCGACGGCAGCGCATATGGGCAGGATGACACTCCCGAGATGCGGGCGCTCCTCAAGGGCGAGACCACGCGCGCCGAAGACGTGAGCATCGAGCTTCCGGATGGGAGGACGGTGCCAGTGCTAGCCAGCGCGACTCCTCTGAAGGACGCGACCGGCCGGATCGAAGCTACGTTGGTGGTCTTGCAGGACGTTTCCCGCCTGCAAGAGGTGGAAAGGATGCGGACGGAGTTCCTAGGCATGGTAAGCCACGAGCTGCGCACGCCACTTACCATCATCAGGATGGCGGCGTCCACTATCGCTAGCCCTGACGGCATGGGGAACGAGCAAGAGGCAGCGGAAGCGGCGGAGACGATCGATCAGCAGGCGGACCGGCTAGCAAGCCTGATAGACAATCTGCGGGACGCCGTGCAGATAGAAGCGGGTGTCTTCTCGGTCACCCCGCGGCCGGAGGACTTGGCCCCGCTGCTCGCGGAAGCCCAACAATACATGCAACGCAGAAGCGGCTTACAGGTTACCCTGGATGTCCCGCAAGGCCTCCCGCGATTGTCGATCGACCGGCGCCGCTTGACCGAGGTGATGGAGAACCTGCTGAACAACGCGGCGAGGTACTCGCCACGGGACGCGGCGATCCGGATAGGCGTCGAGCGGACGGAGACCGAGGTAGTGGTACGGGTGACGAACCGCGGGCCGGGAATCTCGAAGGAGAACCAGGCCTACCTCTTCAGGAAATTTTCTCAGCTCACCAGCGGAGGCCGGCGGAGGACGGACGGCAGCGGCTTGGGGCTCGCCATTTGCAAGGGTATTGTCGAGGCCCACGGCGGCCGGATTTGGGTGGAGAGCGCGGAGGACGCCCCCGAGACCACTTTCGGCTTCTCACTGCCCCTCGGCACCTCCGACCTGGGGGAGGAAAAGGGCTGAGGAGAACGATTGGGACCAGCACCGCGATACAGCCGGAGCGTCACGCCGCCAGGAGTGAAGGCGACGGCTGCCACCTCCCCTGTCC
>JBJKQC010000071.1:0-10589 GCA_046705745.1 Dehalococcoidia bacterium | reverse complement strand
ACCCGTGCCGAGACGAGATGTTTCCCCTCCGACTCCATCACATAGGCACGTAGGAGGTCGCGGAGGACGGCGGCTTTGCCGACATAGATAATGTCGCCCGCCGCATCCTTCATGAGGTAGACGCCCGGTTGTGCCGGCAGCGCCTTAAGCCTGTCCGCAAATTCTACCGTCTGCGTGTCCCGTGCCTTGGCAGCCACCCTCTCAGTGTAGCAGGGCACGTCGGGAGTCTACCCGCGTACGGTGAGGGTAGGCAGGGCAATAGCGTCTTATTATTCGGGCCAGGCCCGACCACGGCGGCACAAGCGTCGAAAACCCTTGACCGCGGAATGTATCGGAGGAGTGCTCTCCTCGGGGAACGTAGTCCGCGCCCGAAGGCTGCCAGCGCGAACGTGCGCTATGCCGCTATCGGTGGATGCGATTCGCTAGCGGGGGGGTTGGGCGTGGGCGGAGGTGATTTACGATCCTATGTGCATGACCAGCTTCAGGATGACGAGGACCACGCCTGTAAAGGAGGCCAGTCCGCCGATCATCCCCAGCTCTCGCCGGAGGCTTGCTCCTACTTGCGAGGGTGCGGCATGTCGCTCCCGCCGCATGCTAATAGCCCGGACCGCCTGTGTCCGCGCCCCAGCCGCCTCAGTCTTCGACTGTACGGCCACTGATGCTTCAGCGGGCGCCACACCTTGTTGGTTCTCTTCCTCCTCTTCCTCCGCCTCCGTCACTGGGGTGATGTAGGAAGTCGCTGGCAAGGTCGAGGCCCCTTGTCTGGCTTTCTTCTTGGCGGCGGCCTTTGCTCGGGCTTGGGCGGCCGCCACTTTACTTCCTCGTTTGCTGGGCATTTTTCTACTCCAAATTGTGCTGACTACCGGACGAACTCCGTAGCCGCTATTACAACTTCTGCGGATCGCGGTATTTTGAGCCAGTCCGTGTTCAACACCATATGGTAGTGCTGGGGGGCCTCTGGTTGCACGCGAAAGAAACGCTGGAAATAGGCCTGGCGGGCTTTGTCGTTTTCGGCCACAAAGCGTTCAGCTTCTTCATGGCCTAACTCCTCCCGCTCCATGATCCGTCTGATTCTCTCCGTTAGAGAGGATACCAGACCCACGTGCAGTACCCCAGGCTGGTCGCGCAGAATGATGTTTGCGCCACGCCCTGCGATCACTACATTACCTGACTCGGCAATTTCCCGGATGACGGTGCTGGTTACTGCCAAGAGCTTCGCATCCGTGAGCCCGGTTTCCTGCGTGCTTTCCATAGGCTCGGGCGGAAAATCGCGGTACTCTCGAACGAGCAGGGCGTCTAGCCCTCCTCCAAAGTAAGGGTCTGCTCCCCCTCCCGCCATCGCCGAGCGTTCCAATACCGTCCGGACGAACCCGGCCAACCGGTCACCCAAGGTTTGTGCCCGTTCCGTTCGATCTGCGACGGCCGCTACTGTCGTCCCCATCTTTCGGGCGGCCTCGGCCAGGATGAGGCGGTCGACGTAGTCTATCCCCAGCCGCCGGGAGATCTCGGTCCCTAGCTCCGGCGCACCGCTACCAATGAGCCCTGTGATCGTGATGACGGGCATGGTTTTCTCCTAGCTACTTCGCTCTTCCATCCTGACTAGCCGCCCTCGGGATGCATCGATATTGCGTAGCATCTCGACCATTTCAGCGTCCTCACCGTCGCCGCCCTTCGTCGTGAACCAAGCTTCTAGGATCTCTTCAGCTTTGGTAATTGTCGTTGAACGCAGGCTCATGGCCAATACGTTAGCGTGGTTCCAGCGCCTAGCGCCCGCTGCTGTCTGTGCGTCCCCGCACAGGGCTGCGCGCACGCCAGGCACTTTGTTTGCGGCTATGCTGACACCTGTGCCGGTGAAACAGAAAACGATGCCCTCATCGCACTCGCCGCTGGCAACCAGCCTTCCGACGCGCTCACCGACGGCAGGCCAACGCGGGTCGTCTCCATCGCGCAAGGCACCCACCGATACCACATCGTGTCCGCGCGCGCTCAGTTCCTTGGCAATTGCCTCCGTTACCGGAGTTGCTTCATCGCTTCCCAAGGCGATTCGCATCCCGCTCTTGTCTCCCTTGTGGCCACTGGTGCGTCATTCACGCCCGTGGATGCGCTTTCTCCACGGCCTCACGGACTTGCTCCTTTGTTAAATGTGTATAGACCTGAGTGGTCGCAATGTTAGCATGGCCTAGCAATTCTTGGACATGACGGAGCGGTGCGCCGCCTCTCAGCAGGTGCGTGGCAAAGCTGTGGCGCAGCGTGTGCGGTGTGAGGTGGGCCGAGATTCCCGCCCGCCTGGCGCAGTCCTTGAGCACGAGCCAATAGCCCTGCCGCGTGATTGGCCGGCCCCGAGAGTTCAGAAAGACCATCGTCGTCGGTTGCCTGCCGCCGAGGGATCGAGCGAGGAGTTGAGGCCGGGCCTCCGCCAAATAGTGCCTTAGTCTTTCGACGATGCCTGGGTATAAGGGCACGAGGCGCTCCTTGGCCCCCTTTCCCAGCACTCGGACCCACCCGGCGTCCAATTGAAGGCGTTCTACGCCGAGGCCCTGAGGGCCGACGGCCTCTGAAACGCGCAGGCCGGCGGCATAAGTGATCTCCAACATGACGCGGTCGCGCGCTCCCTCCGGCCCCGGTCTGGCCTCTGCAGCTCTGAGTACAGCAACGACCTGGGCTTCCGTGAGTACGTCGGGAAGGACTCGCATGGGCCTTCTGACAACGAGGCGTTCCGCTGGGTTCTCCCGGACGACGCCTTCTTCCGCTAGGAAGCGAAAGAACGAGCGCACCGCAGCGATCTTCCGCGCCTGGGTTGATAGCGTATACCCGCGCTCGACTAGACCCAGGCTATATCTTTCCAACAAGGGAGCGCCAATGTCGTCCCAGTCGATGTCTCTAGGCGCCTGGTCCTTCTTTTGGAACTCCGCCGCTAGCTGCTCCAAATCACTTTGGTAAGACGCAATCGTGTTCAGCGAGAAGCCTCGCTCCGCTCTCAAGTGATTGAGAAAAGCCTCGATTTGCTCGTCAGGACTTGTCGTGCTGGCCATGCCGGGGAACCCTAGAGGGCCGCGTATTTCTTCTATTCTAGGGAGGCGCGGTGACTCACGAGAACGCGTTTAAGTGACCATTTCCTTCGCCACACGATTTTAGGACTTCCGGTCTGGGGCCGGCTGGCTGCTACATGGCTCAGAGCTTCAAGCATCGCAGTAGTGACCAACAGCGTGGCGCTGGGCCTCTGGAAAGCCCCGTCACTGGGAGTTACGCGGACTAGCATATGTGGGCTCTACGTCCTTGTGGGCTGGGGATAGCCTCGCTTTAGAGCAGTGCCCCGGCTCGGCTGGAAGGTGGCGTCGTATGCCAGCCGCCCAATCGGCCCTGGCGCGGCGCTATTGACTGCTCTCGTCGGTTATGGGCTGGTGCAGTCCATTGGGAATGCGCTTGCAAGGGGGCGCTCAACCCTCGCGGCCCTGGCTGTGGCCGCAGTACGCTGGGTGGCGCGGGTCCGAGGCGCAGGCCAGCGGAGGCGGAGGGTTGGAAAGAGGTCAGGTTTAGGACGCGGCGTTTTCGGCACCGGCCTCGTCATTTTGACAAGTAATGGTCCACCGCCGGTTGTCTACATCATGTTCGGCGAGCAGCACTTGTCCGTTCGTAAGCTGGAGCCTGAAATGTCCGGCAGGGAGAGTGACGTCCTGGGGAGCGCTTTCCTTGCTTTCGGCCGGCTCTACCTGGGCAACCATCCACCATACGGGCCCTTCATTTACGGCCACGGGCCAGCCTCGGTGGTCCGTAAGCACCTGAACCTTTCCCTTGGAGTAGTTGTTGATCACTTGGACCTACCTCCCCTCCTCCACGCTTCGCGCAGCGGAACAGGTCTTTATACTACGAAGCATCTGAGCGCAGGTCATACGTGATTTTACGGGCTCTCACTCGCAAATCGCGATTCAGCCGCGAGTGGTCTCTCGTGATGGCGCATAGTCTTCGATGAGCAGCCGGAGGCGTTCGCGACCGTTCCACCTGTCCACCGTCATGCTGTAAACGATGTCAGCTTGCTCGGTGCCCGGCGTCCAGGTCTGCCGGAAACCCATGGCTTCCCAAATCGCTCCTCCGCACCTGAGGGTGAGGCGGATGTGCTGGCCATCCGAACCCATCGTTGAAGCCTTGTCCACGCGGACTCCGCGGGAGAGGAATAATGGGTGAGGGTTGCCCACGCCAAAGGGCTCCATTTTTTGCAAGAAATGGAAGGTCCTCCCCATGAGCGCCGCCGGTGAGACCTCTGCGTCGACGATACGCATCGGGGCTGAGGAAACGCCTGCCGAACGCTCTGCCGCGACCGCCTCCAGCATGTGTTGTACGTCTGCCAGTGAGTCGGAGTGGCAGGTGAATCCCGCCGCCTGCGCGTGCCCGCCATGCCGCAGCAACAGACGGCTGCAGGTCTTGAGCGCATCAGCCCAGTGGAACCCCGGTCCGCTTCTGCAACTCGCCAATACCTTGTCGCCATCCAAAGCGTAAACGGCGGCGGGGACGCCGTATTGCTCGACCAGCTTTCCTGCGACGAGCCCAATGACGCCCGGGTTGAAGGAGGCGTCTCCGATGACGATGACGGGCGGTAACTCGGCCGGTATTAGCTCACCCGCCCGATCCAATGTTTCTTGAGTAAGTGCCTGGCGAAGGCTGTTATGGTCATCGAGCTCGGCAACCAGCGTTCGCGCCTGCCCGGCATCGTCGGTGACCAGCAATTCGTAGGCTGTGCCCGCATGGTCAAGGCGCCCGGCGGCGTTGAGCCTCGGACCGATGGCGAACCCGATGGACGTGGCGTCGGCGTGGGCGGGGTCGACGCGCGCGGCGCGCATGAGTTCGATCAGTCCCACGGAGGACGTCTGCCGCAGGTGCTCTATGCCGCGTGCGACGATGTGCCGGTTCTCCCCCAGTAATGGCGCCATGTCCGTAATGGTGCCAATTGCCGCCAGCTCCAATAGCCCTTCCGCCCACGATGGGCCGAATGCGGGTGCCAGCAGTGCCTGCGCCAGCTTCAGGGTCATCCCTGCACCCGTAAGGTGTTGGAAGGGGTACTTGGAGTGTGCCGCGTGCGGGTTGATGATGGCGACCGCGTCCGGCAGCCCGGCGGCCGTCAGATGATGGTCCGTGACGATGACATCTACGCCGAGTGCTTTGGCGTGGGCGATGGCCTCAACATCTGTAACCCCACAGTCCACCGTGACGATGAGCCGGACGCCCTGTGAGTGCAAGCTATCGATAGCAGGCACGTTGAGTCCATGGCCTTCAGTGACTCGATGAGGAATGTACGCCGTTGTGTTCAGCCCGAATCGCTTGAAGGCTTTGACCAGCAAAGCAGTGCCGGTCACGCCGTCGCTATCGAAGTCCCCATACACCGCGGTCCGCTCGACGGAGCGTTTGGCCTGGTCAAGACGCTCCAGAGCCTTCTCCATGTCGGGGAGCAAGGACGGAGACGTCCAAGAGTCGTCTGGGAATTCGAAGAAGTTGGCTGCTTCCTTCTTGGTCCGGACCCCTCTGCTGATCAGTAAGCGGGCAATCAGCGGAGGCAGGTCTTGCAGTTGCGCCACTGCGGTGGGTGTGAGTGAAGGCGCAATTTGCCACAGGTGACGCAGCCCTTGGAATGTCGCGGAGGGAGATGGGCTGGAATTGAAAGGCAAGATAACTGCTCGCTTGCGTGATTGAAAACACCGTCGCAATCTAGGCGTTCTTGCCAACTGGGCGCAAGACGTTGTTGACGCTGGAAAGCGTGGTGTAGCGGACTCGCGGACGGCTGGAGGCCTCGCCTAATCTTAATCGGGGTAGTGGCGCAGCTCGATCACCACACCCTCTGGACCGGTCAGATAGGATGACTCGCCCTGGCCTTTGGCCCCGAAGCGTGATTGCTTCGGCCCGGGCTTGATGCCGAACTCCTCAACCTTGCGCAGCAGCTCGTCGAGCCCCCCGGGCTCCACTACCAAGCAATAGTGATCGAGTTGCTGCCCGGCAGGTGGAGCTGCCGGCTCACTCGCGGGGAAAAGGTCGATGATTGTGCCGTCGGAGACCCTGACGGAGGGGAATCGGTTCTTGCCAGCGCGCCATTCCTCGACCCGGACTCCTGGTAAGCCCAAGACCTCACAGTAGAAAGCCAGTGACCGCTCTATGTCCGGAGTCTTCAAGACTATGTGGTCTATGCCGGTGATTTTTGCCAAAGTGAACCCCCTGCGGTATGCGGCTCTTGAGCTACTTGAGCTATAAGGATGTTGCGGTAATTGTATGCCACCTAACGGCTTCCGCAAGCCTGCCTGGCCGTTGATGCGGATTTCTCTCTGACCGCTCGTCTCACGGCTCCCCATTGACAGGCTAGGGAACTACCTCTATTGTGCCACGCGGCGCTCTTTCTCCTTTGCAGTCCCGGTGCGTCCTTGCTTTGGTTCCTGGCACCACACTCGATGTGGCCAGCCGTTATCCCTTAATCGTTCCTTGGGAGTTCTGCCATGGTCGGTAGAACAGAATTACATATTGTTTCAGACGGGACCATAAAGATGGACGGTGGAGTCCTGTTCGGCCAGGTCCCGAAGGGCCAGTGGCAGGAGTGGATGTCGGCGGACCGGAGGAATCGTGTCCGGCTCGGGCTCAATTGCATGTTGGTGCGCGCTGGAGAAAGGAATTACCTAGTGGATACCGGGGCTGGACAGAAGCATAGCCCCGCCGTTAAGGACACGTACGGCCTTTCCACGAGCCAGTTGCTGGCGAGCCTCAAGAACTACGGCGTAACGCCCCAAGATGTCCATGGCGTGGTCCTTTCCAGCTTGCACTTCGAGCACACCGGAGGGTGCACCCGAGTGAATCGTCGTGGAGAGTTGGTTCCCACATTTCCCAAGGCCCAATACTTTGTTCAACGCGAGGCCCTGGAGGAGGCGAGTGCCCCCTCCGAGCGCGACGTGGATGGGTACGTCCCTGCTGACTACCTGCCGCTTCAGCAGAAGGACCGGCTGGAGCTTGTGGATAACGAATGCTCACTGTTCCCTGGCGTACAAGTGCGGCGCGCCAGCGGCCCTTCCTTTGGCCACCAAATTGTAATTATCACCCATGGTGGAGAACGGGTGGCATACCTGGGAGATCTCGTTCCTACTCCATACCACCTTCAGCTCGGATGCATCGCCGCGAGCGACCGTCAACCGGAGGAAACCCTGCAGCACAAGCGGCAGGTGTTGGCGGAGGCTGTCCGTGACGGGTGGCTTCTGGTGTTCAGCCACGGCTTGGATGAAAAGGCTGGGTACTTGGAGAACCGCGGTGGCCGTCTCTACCTCAGGCCGGTTGCGCTGGACTAGCAGAGCGGAGCGCCTGCCACGCCAGCCGAAACCGCTTATCGTCTCGCCCTCGGCCTTGGTGATGGAATGATTGGGTGTTCGACGGTCCTGATTTCGTGGGTCAGCCGCACCGGCAGAATGGGTCTCCACTGAGACGGCAGGAGGGCGCCTTGCTCGCGCCAGTGAGACCCCCAGTCAGAATTGCTGATGGCCAGACCTCGTCACATTCTCCCTTTCTCTTGGCGATACCGAGCAGGCATTCCCTTGAACCACACTCATCGAAGGAAGGAAGCTCTCCTCCATTGATGGCCAGTAAAGTGCTATCACTGGCCAGTTTTATGAGAGGAGGAGCACTATGGTTGGACTGCTATGGCTCATCTTCGTTGTGCTGGTGGTGCTGTGGATCATAGGATTTGCCGTCAACTGGGGGGCGTTCATCTGGCTGCTGCTGGTAGCGGCGGCAGTGGTGCTGTTGATTAACCTTGCCGGTGCGCTCACCCGGGGACGCCGGTCTTAGGCGACATCGCCGAAAGGGAAGGGGGCGCCCAAGGAGCGCCCCCTTTTCATATGGCTGTCTTCTCGCCGGATCAGTTCCGGTGGAAACGGATCTGGTCTACGTAGAACGTCTGGGGGGTGGTCCCCGCGTCTTCCTGAATTGACACGCGGTCCACGTTCTTGCCGCTGGCCCCGAGGTCCGTTAGCGGAATCGAGACTTCAAACCACCCATTCTGGATGTTGGTGATGTACTTAGTCACCGAAACGCTGCCCAGCTCCCCGGAGCTGTCATAGACGATCGCCCGCAGGGCGGGAATCGGACCTTGGCCAGTGTAGAAGGCAAACTGCAAGTCGTCATAGCCGCTGACCGACCCGTCCTTGGCGAAAGACAGCCCGGCCCACGGGGCTTGGAACTGCACGCCCAGCGATGCAGTGCCCTTGTATACCGGCCACTGGTGCTGAATGAAGGTATTCGTGTTCCAGCTCCAGTTGGCCCATTGGGCCTGGCCGTCAAAGACGTACGCGGAGAAGCCGTCGGACGTTTGAGTAGCAGTGTACGACTGGCCCGCCTGCTGAGAGAACTGCACGCCCGCCACGTTGAAGGGCATCTGTGTTTTCCCGGTGCGGTCCTGAATGGAAATGCGCGTGATAGTCGTGTCCTTGGCTCCTAGATCGGCAAGCGGAATCGAGACCAAGAGCCAGCCTGAACCCACTGGGGTCATGTAATCGGTGGCTGCTACTTCGCCGATCGGATTGCCGTCTTGACCGTACACCGTCGTCGTCAGCGACGGTATTGGGCCTCCCGTGGGGTACACGAGGAATTGCAGGCTGTTATATCCGCCGGTGTCGAACGCATCGGTCGCAAAGGACAGGGCGGCCCAGGGGCCCTGGAACTGGACCGATAGAGATGGCTCTCCGTTGTAGATGGGCCACACGGTCTGGGTGCTCACATTCGTTGCCCAGCTCCAGTTCTGCCAGTGGAGAGTGCCGTCATAGACATCGGCACTGCTGTTGGCTGCAGCGCCTACTGCCCCGTAAGCCACCCATGCTGCACAGAGAGCACCCAAAATGCTGAGCAATATCGTATAGGTCCGGTAGTGGAAGCGAATCAGTCTCATTGGCCATCACACCTCCGTACTAGGTTCTTCGCCAATGATTCGGCTGGAACGTGGAGTTGTGCTGCCTGCTTTTCGCTCACTTCTCCATGCGTAGTCCGCCTACGTTTCAATAATTACGCGTATTGCTCTACGCACCGCCGCCGATGGCTAAGCGCGGTGGATAGACGGACTGGCTGAACCTGTGGGGCCTCAAAGGGCCTCACTCTTTCGTATCAGCGCCCATGGGGCCGCGTCTAAGCATCTTGTTGGGGAAAAGCGTCTGCCCAGTCTGGTTGTTCCACAGGGAGGGCTCGCCTATCATGGAGCGCCGTACGGTGCACGCTGTGCCCACCTTCATTGCGAGGAGGCCTGCTTGACCAGAAAGGTCTATGTAACCGGTATTGGCATGGTTACCCCTATGGGGCTTGACACGCGGTCGAGCTGGGAGGCGCTCGTCAAAGGCAAGTCAGGGGTTGCTACCATTACCGCCTTCGACTCCGAGGGCTTCGAGACGACCATTGCTGCTGAGGCGAAAGGGTTTGACCCAACGGTCTATGTGGACCGTAAGCAGGCCCGGCGGTTAGACCGGTTCGCTCAGTTTGCCGTCGCTGCCACGCATCAAGCGCTGGAGCAGGCAAACCTCGACCTCTCCGACTCCAGGGTGGATGCGACACGGGCCGCCGCAGTCATCGGCAGCGGCATTGGCGGCATCATTACCCTGTCGGAGCAGTGGGCCGTTCTGGCGGAGAAGGGGCCGACCCGCGTGAATCCCTTCTTGGTGCCCATGATGCTGGCGGATATGGCGCCCGGCCAGGTCTCCATCATCTTTGGGGCCAAGGGGCCCAACTATTGCACGGTGACCGCGTGTTCCAGCGGCGCTGACGGTATCGGAATTGCCTCCGAGATGATTCGGCGCGGGGAAGTGGACATCGCCATCGCCGGCGGCGCGGAGGCGCCCATCTGCCCCATCGCCGTGGCCGGGTTCAACGCCTGCATGGCCCTGTCCAAGAGGAATGACGATCCCCAAGGCGCCAGCCGACCCTTCGACGCCGACAGGGACGGTTTTGTGATGGGGGAAGGCTCCGGCGTGCTCGTCTTAGAGAGCGAGGAAAGCGTAGTGCGGCGTAGTGTCACGCCCATCGCCGAGCTTGCGGGCTATGGAGCGTCTTCGGACGCCTACCACGTCACCCAGCCCGCTCCAGGAGGCGAGGGCGCAGCGCGGGCCATCCGGAAGGCGCTGGCCGAGGCCTGCATGGAGCCTCAGGACATCAGTTACGTCAACGCCCACGGCACTAGTACACCCATGAATGATCGCCTGGAAACAGAAGCCATGAAAGCAGCCTTCGGTGAAGAAGCTTACAAAGTGCGGATAAGCTCCACCAAGTCCATGACCGGCCACCTTCTTGGTGCCGCCGGCGGGGTGGAAGCGGCCATCGCGGTACTCGCCATTCGCGACGGCATCGTCCCGCCAACCATCAACTTGGAGACGCCTGACCCCGACTGCGACCTTGAATACACGGCTCACCACGCGCAACGGGGCGTCGTGAAAGCGGCCATGACCAACAATTTGGGCTTCGGCGGGCACAACGCCTCACTCATCTTTCGACGCGTGACCGAATGAGCGGCCTCCCCCATGGCACCAAGCGCGGCCGCCAGGCGAGGCCGCAGGAAGAGTGCAATTTCATCCGCGGCTATGGCAATACGGTCC
>JBJKQC010000070.1:0-11430 GCA_046705745.1 Dehalococcoidia bacterium | reverse complement strand
AAGGACGGCCGCCGCGTGATCGGCTACGGCTTCAACTCCAACGGCCGCTATGCCCCCAGCGGCCTCCTGCGTGACCGCTTCATCCCGCGCCTCATGCAGGCGCCGCCCGAGTCGCTGCTGGACGACGAGGGCGCCAACTTGGACCCGCACAAGGTCTGGCGGGTGATGATGACCGGCGAGAAGCCGGGCGGCCACGGCGAGCGGGCGGTGGCAGTGGGCGTGCTGGACATGGCGCTATGGGACGCCGTGGCCAAGATAGAAGGCGTGCCGCTATACCACCTGCTCTCGCAGCGTTATGGCAATGGCCAGCCCGAAGATAGCGTGTGGGTCTACGCTGCCGGCGGGTACTACCAGCCGGAGAAGGGCCTGTCCGCCCTCCAGGACGAGATGAGCGGCTACCTGGGACTGGGCCATACAACGGTGAAGATGAAGATCGGCGGCGCGCCGCTGGATGAGGACTTGCGCCGCATCGAGGCCGTTCTCGAGGTGGTCGGCGATGGCGGTCGCCTGGCCGTCGACGCCAACGGGCGGTTCGATCTGGAGACGGCGCTGGCCTACGGCGAGGCCATGGCCTCCTACGGCCTGCGCTGGTACGAGGAGGCCGGCGACCCCCTGGACTACGAGCTCCAGTGCGAGCTGGCCAAGCGCTACGGGCCGCCCTTGGCTACCGGGGAGAACCTCTTCTCCATGCAGGACGCCCGCAACCTCATACGCTACGGCGGCATGCGGCCGGACCGCGACATCCTCCAGTTCGACCCGGCGTTGAGCTATGGCCTCGTGGAGTACCTACGCACGCTGGAGATGCTGGGCGAATATGGATGGTCGCGGCGTCAGTGCATCCCCCATGGCGGCCACCTCTTCGCCTGCCACATCGCCGCCGGCCTGGGAACAGGAGGCAACGAGTCCTACCCCGGCGTCTTCCAGCCCTTCGGCGGCTTCCCTGACGATATTCGCGTCCAGGACGGCCGCGTCCGCCTGCCCAACGCCCCCGGCATCGGCTACGAGGGGAAGTCGGACCTCTATGCGCTGTTGAAGCCCTTGGGAGAGTAGGATTACCAGAAGACTTCCGCAGAGCCCATCGAGGGCTTCTCTGGAAGCCGTTCGTCCTGAGGTCCCCCGATGGAATCGGGGCGACTCCTGTCGGGGCTCTCGAAGGGAGTCGCTCGAGCGGTTTTCGGATAGGCAGGAGACCACCATTCCCCCTGGAGAAAATCCCATGACCCGGATCGCCATCATCGACGACTACCAGCGCCTCGCCCTCGAGCTCGCCGACTGGGCCTCCATCCCTGGCGCTTCCATCGAGGTATTCTCCGAAGCCATCAAGGGCCCCGACGCCCTCGCGGAACGGCTGGCGGGCTTTGACGTGGTCCAGACCATGCGCGAGCGCACCCAGTTCCCGGCGGAGGTCCTGGAGTCCCTCCCCCAGCTCAAGCTCATCGCGGGCACCGGTCGCCGCCAACCGAATGTTGATCTCGATGCCTGCAACCGGCACGGCATCCTGAAGTCCGGCACCGACGGCAGCGGCGACACCACCAGCGAGATCGTCTGGGGCCTCATTTTCAGCCTCTCCCGCAACATTCCGTGGGAGGACCGACAGATGCGCCAGGGCCGTTGGCAGACGCGGCTCCCCGTATCGCTGGCCGGCAAGACATTGGGCATATTAGGAATGGGCCGTCTGGGCACCAAGTCCGCCAAGATCGGCCAGGTCTTCGGCATGAAGGTCATCGCCTGGGGGCCGACGTTGACGGCCGAGCGCGCTGAGGCCAATGACGCCACCTACGTGAGCTGGGATGATCTGTTCCGGCAGTCAGACGTGCTCACCATCCACGTCCCGCTCACGGACCTGAGTCGCGGCTGGGTGACGGAGCGCGAGCTGGCCCTGATGAAGCCTACGGCGTTCCTGATCAACACCTCGCGTGGGCCCATCGTGAAGGAGACCGCCCTCATCCAGGCCCTGCGCGAAAAACGTATCGCGGGCGCTGGGCTGGACGTCTACGACGAGGAGCCGCTGCCGCCCGGCCATCCGCTGCTGTCGCTGGAAAACGTCGTGCTCACTCCGCACCTGGGCTACGCCACACGGGAGGGCCTGGCGGGCTTCTACCGGCAGTCGGTGGAAAACATCAAGGCGTGGCTCCGCGGCGAGCCGCAGAACGTGCTTAACCCCGAGGCGATGGCGAACGCGCGGCGCGCCTGACTTCCAGAGCCGCCCTCGTTCTCGGAAGCGAGAGCAGGGCCAGGACCGTCACCATCGCCGCGAGCCTCGCAAAGTTGTAGGCGCTTAAGGCGTTGTCTGAGCTCTGGCCGTGTGTCGCCAGCATGCCAAGAACCGCGCCAACGACCGCGATGATGTGGATTACCAGCGCCATCGGTCGAGCCCAGTCTTTCCCGAGGAAGATTCCAACAGTGCTGGCGGCGATGATCAGTCCTATGAGGCCTTGGGTGACCGCTTCGACAGCACCTCTGGCCTCGCTATGCCCGAAAAGCGACACGCCCGAATGCAGCAGGGCGGAGCCACAGAATGCGACCGTTTCAAAAAGCATCAACGTGAGGAGGACTACGAGTATCATGGCTGACCGTTGAAGTCGGCGGGCTGCGCTTCGCCTTCTGAACGGTGAGGCATTCGCAGCGCAGACTGCGGCTGCAGCGAGAAGCGCCGCGCGGCGGCCCTCCCTACGTCCGCCGTCTGCCCACGTAATCGGTAAGCGCTTCCAGCGACTGCCGCTGGCGGGTGTTGTCCAAGCCCCGGAGCACGGACCGTGCGCGTGTACGGTAATCGTCCATTACCGTGATGGTCTCGTCTATGGCAGTGGAGTTGCGCACCATCTCTACCATGGAGCGCAGGTCGCACGGGTCGCTGCCACCGTCGCGCAGCCTCCGCACTATCGGCTCCTCGGGATAACGCTGAGCGAAGAGCAACGCGGGCAGCGTTAGAGTACCCTGGAGGAGGTCGTTCCCTACTGGCTTCCCCAACTCCGCTTCGGTGCCGAGAAAGTCCAGCACGTCATCCATGATCTGGAAGGCCATGCCGAGGTTGTAGCCGTAGTCCTTGAGCGCTTGGGATTCGGCCTCCGGCGCGCCGCTCAGGACTCCGCCCGACTCTGCAGCGGTGCAAAACAGCGAGGCGGTCTTGTTATAGATCCGCTTGTTGTAGTCCTCGGTGGTCTGTCCCCAGTCGTGCGTGCTGAAGTGCTCGGCTAATTCTCCCTGGGCCAACTCCATTATTGTCTCCGAGAACCGGCGCACCACCCGGATGTTGCCTGTATCGCAGACGAAGGTTGCCGATGTAGCGAAAACATAATCGCCTAGAAGGACCGCAACATCCCCGCCCCACTGACTGCTGATGGTCGCCCGGCCGCGCCGCGTGTCCGCCTTGTCCACCGTGTCGTCGTGGATGAGAGTCGCGATGTGCAGGAGCTCGACGGCGGTGGCCATGGTGACGAGGACCTTCCGCTCGGAAGGATGAAAAGATCCGGAAAGGAGGGTGACCACCGGCCTAATTTTCTTACCGCCCCCATCGCCCATGGCTTGTTCTAGTAGCCGGCCCTGGGAAAGACGTGCCTGCCTGGCCAGGCTACGCAAGTTGTCCACCACTTGGTCCATCTCTTCTTTGACGGGCTCGTAAATGAAGTGGACGAGGTCTTCCGCGATGGGCTTGGTTGCTTCTGCCATGTCTTGCCGTTTCCTGGTCGCTTAGCCGAGCACGCGCACTTGTTCTTCCGCCACGGATTCGTCCAATTTACTGAACAATGGGGCAGGGGCCGGCAACGTTGTGCCAGGCACAATTGGATGGGCCATCCAGCCTTCATCTTCTACCTTGCCCCGCTGTCCTAGCAAATTGTGAAGGGTCTGGGCGCTGAATGGCAGGAATGGGTAAAGCATCGTTTTCAGCCCAGATATGGCATGCAACGCGGTGTGCAACGTCCTTGCTGCGTCGCTCTTACTTTCTTTCACTTGCTTCCAAGGGGCTTGGGAGTCTAAATACCGATTGGCTTCCCGCGCCAAGCTCATCGCGTTGCCTAGGGCCTCGCGAAAACGCGTGTTCTCCAGGCTGGCGGCGACGGCGTCCAGCGATGCGTCGGTCTTGGCGACGAGCCCCTTGGCGGGCCCATCGAGCGGGCCCGGGTCTGGAACGCACTGGTCGAAGTTGCGGTATGTGAGCGTCAGGACACGGTGCACGAGGTTGCCGAAGGTCGCCACGAGCTCGTCGTTGTTCCGGCGCACATATTCTGCCCAAGAGAAGTCGGCGTCTGCTGTCTCGGGCATGTTCGCGGCCAGATGGTATCGCAGAGGGTCTGGCGGAAACCGCCGTAAGTAGTCTGGAACCCAGACAGCCCAGTTCCGGCTCGTGGAAAGCTGCTTGCCTTCCAGGGTCAGGAATTCGTTGGCCGGGATGTCATATGGCAAGATGTATTCGCCCTGCCCCATGAGCATGGCCGGCCAGATGATTGTATGGAATGGGATGTTGTCTTTACCGATGAAGTAGTAAGCCTTGGTTGAAGGGTCTTCCCAGAATGGCCGCCATGCGTCTGGCTCGCCTTTACGCTGCGCCCATTCCCTGCTTGCTGACAAGTACCCAACCACCGCCTCGAACCACACGTAAATCCGCTTGTCCTCGAACCCTTCCACGGGCAGAGGCACTCCCCACTCGATGTCCCGGCTGACCGTGCGGTCACGCAGTCCGTCATGGAGATAGCCTAAGGTGAAGTTCCGTACATTAGCCCGCCAGTGGTCCTGACGGGACACCCATTCCCGTAAGGGCTCCTGAAAGGCGCTGAGACGGAAAAATAGGTGCTGCGTGTCGCGGATCTCAATCCCGTAACGCTCCGTCCCCCGCCGGTACGTTGGCTCGATCAGATCCACGGGATCCAAGATGCGGCCGCAGTTGTCACACTGGTCTCCACGGGCATCGGGGAACCCACAACGCGGGCATGTCCCTTGGATGTAGCGGTCAGGAAGGAAACGCTGAAAGTCGGGAGAATAAGCCACTTTCATCGTGTCGGCGTAGACATAGCCCTTCTGGTTCAGCGTTCGGAATAGGCCATGGACCGTTGTCTGATGGTTCTCGGTCATGGTCGTGGTGAACAGATCGAAGGAGATACCGAGCTTCTCCCACGCCTCCAAGAATGAGGCGTGGTACTTTTCCACCACTTCACGTGGGGAGATTCCCTCCGCTTCCGCTTTCAGCGTGATGGGCGTCCCATGGGAGTCGCTTCCCGAGACCATGAGCACGTGATTACCACGGAGACGATGGTAGCGGGCGAAAATGTCCGCAGGCAGGTAGCACCCGGCGATGTGGCCAAGATGAAGCGGGCCATTGGCATACGGCCAGGCCACGCCTATGAATATGCGCTCAGGCATGGAGGGCGTGCTCGCGCGTCGTGGTAAAGCGTAATTCTAGCACAGGCAGCCATCCACCACCTTTCACGCCCATGGCCGCCAGGGTTTTCGGTTTCCAGTCTCGTTCGTCCTGAGCTAGGAGCGTGAGGAGTCTTCTCCGAACGTGGAGCAGTCGACAGATGAGCAAGCATTTGCTCGGCCTCTGGTCTCGCATTGGAGGCCGTGTTCCGTTGGGCAACAACCGAAGGGCCCTCCTCCACGGCGGCCCGGCTGGCATCTCGTCTATCACGCAGTCCCGGCTGCTGTTCCATGACTCACCGCCTCATCCGGGCGCCGTGGGCACGTATTTCCAGATGCCTACCTCTGGTGTCCCGTAGACCAATCGATAGTCCGACGAGTCTTGCAGCCCCAAGATCAACTGGGCCCCGCAGCACCCTTGAGAAAGGTACACATAGTCTGGATGTTGCGGCTCGTAGCTTTCCCAAGTCGCTAAGCAACTCAAGTCTTGGTACGCGCAATTGACAAGCTCCGAATATCGGACTTGGCTCCAGGCGAATATGCCGCGCCCGAGCCATTCAGTCCCTTGGACGGTCGCCACGCTCTGGCGCCCCGTTAGCGCCGGAAACCACTCCCCCACCTTGTCAGTTGCCCATGCACTGTAAGACACAACGACGAAGGTGCTGTCCTTGGGCGTGTTTTGAGCGACCCACTGCATCGCGGCCCTATCACCCTGTGGCACTGAGCGGAGGACGTACGCGTTCGCGTGGACGGCGCTGACAATGCCATACGTCAACAAAAAGGCTATTAGCAGACCCGGGGGAATCCATGACCTTGGCAGAAGGGTCAGATCGTGAAAACGGCTGCCTTCCTCGCTTCCTCCAGCCAGCACCAAGGATCGCCCTGCGCTTGCCCAAGGCAATCGCCTCAGCCCCGGCACAATGACTGTGGTCAACAGCAGCGCGATCAGCATGGCCCCTGGGATTGACGCATAGGTGCGAGCGCTCCGGGGTTCCAAGATGAACATGAGGACGAACCACAGGGGAAGGGTAAGATTGCCTTTCGCGATGGCTGCAAAGACACCCAGCACGATGAGCGCCGCGAAGATGGGGCCGTAGGGCTCTTCCGTGAAATTCAAGTACGCGATACTGCGCAGCATCGCCAAAACATCGTTCTGCTGCCCACCTGTTGATGCCGCCGAAAGCAGCGGGGCTAGCCCGAACCTGGCTATCACTGTGCCCCACCATGGAGCCGAGATGGCGGCCGCTCCGGCCGCAGCCGCCAGCGAGCCTAGGAAACCCCGCTTGTGCAGCCCATGTAGCAAGAAGAGGATGGCGTACGTGAACACCGTAAACCAGCCGACTTCCGGATGGGTAAGGATGGCTAGGCCTGCGAAGACAGTTGCAGGGCCAAGGTATTTCCAGCGGCGGCGCGTGTAGAAGAGATAGATCGCCGTGATGCCCAAGACCGAAAAGAATAGGGCGGGGGAACGTGTGAGGCCGCCGCCCACGATCAGCCATGTGAAGCCCCGAGGTAGGAGCGCGAAGGCAATCGCAGCGGCGCCTGCCACCAGCTCGGATGAAAGCATGGCGCGGGCGAGGAAGTAGACGGCGACGATAGTGAGGACGTTGAACACCAGCGGCAGGAAGCGCGTGACCTCCAGCATGCTGAGAGGAGTGATGACATGGGTAATGGCTGCTAGATAGAGACCGAGAGGCGGATAGGCGAACGGAATGTGGCTGAGGTTGTAAGTGGTGTACCAAGGCAGCGCGAACCCATTCCGCTCTATGTCCAGCGCCATGGTGTAGAACATGCCGCCGTCGTTCAGCGGAAAGTTGCTGGAAAGTACGAGCGACAGCCGTATGTATAGGCCGATGGCCAGCGCGAGCCACAGGCCCGGGTGTGGTATTTGGCTAACGGCGGCCCACGCAATTTCCCAGGGCATGCGCTGCGAGCGCGTCCCTGAATCTGCCTCCGTTGCGTCTGGCCGGGTCTCGGTAGTGGGGGTCTGATGGGCGTTGTGCTTACCTATTTCTCGCGCTAGACCATTGGAGATGGGGCCAAAGGGGATGCGGTGTCGGATGCCCACGAGGCGTTCATGACCTCCCGTCCATTGTCCAGACTAGTCATTGTCTAGATTAGTCTAGGAACCGGATGCCGGTGTGACGTTGCCGGAAGTGGTTAATTACCGTACGCAGCATTTGTACGCATCTGGATGATTGAGGGATTTCGCGGGCCGCATTCGGCCTAGGAAGAGCAAGGCTTAAATGCTACAAGCGCAGCCGCGGCCCGATCGCTTTAAGGCTCAGTCCGGATAGCCACATTGGCTAGAAAATGCGTTAGCAGCCTGGCGTAGAGTCTGCCCTGATGCCTGTCGAAGGAGGCGAAGCGGTGGCTCCCCCGAGGTTCGCCTGGGGGCCGCCTTCACCCACCGGCCTGGGAGCTGTCTCCCTTCCATTGCTGGCGCGAGAGTAGCCCGGCTCGCCGAATTGCCTCAGAAACTGCCCCTATCCGTCATCCCGGCTTCCGCCGGGATCCAGGGACCTTCGCATCGCAGGGCGTTCTTCCTCGCCAGACAGCGTTTTCGTCTAGGGAAGATAACTGGTCTTCCTCTGTTGCCCACTGCCTCCACGCAGTCCACTAGTCCACAGCGCCAGCACGGCCATTGCGTATGGCAGTCCGGGGAAGCAAAGGCGGGAGACTCCCGGCTGGCCTCCCTACCCCCTTGACACTGCGCCAAGGATCTTGTTCCATTTGTTAGATAGAACCGAATAATTAGTACGGAGTGTTGATTTGTCGCGTGAGCGAGAGGAATTGACCAAGAGGCTGAGGGCTCTCTTGGGGCAAATGTACCACGGCATGGGGTCGCCGCCGCTGGTAGAGTGGGCTGACATCGATCTAAGGATGCCTCAGCTTCGCACATTGGGACATGTGATCATGGGACAGCAGCGCAGGTGTGACCACGCGGCTGTTCTCGGTGTGACGCTGCCTTCGGTCACTAGCCTAATAGACCGCCTTGTCGGCAAGGGCCTTGTCAAGCGTGCTCATGACGAGCGAGACCGACGGGTGGTCACGTGCTGCCTGACGGAGCAAGGACAAGCGGTCATCGAGCGCTTAGGGCGTGCCCGTCAGTCCTGGATCGAGCATATGGCAGTTCTGCTGAACGATAACGAGGTGGAGAGCGTCGTCCGAGCCATGGAAATCATGGTGTCAGCGGTGGAGAGACATCGGCATGCGGAGCCGACCACTGTGGTCGGACAGCAGATGGGGTAGGGACCCGTCGGCGCTTCCTTGAAAGGGACGATTCCATGGACATTATCGAAGTAAAAGATCTGACTAAACGCTTCGGAGCGCTGGAAGCCGTGAAGGGCGTTACCTTCAGCGTCATGGAGGGTGAGGTTTTTGGCTTCCTGGGCCCGAACGGCGCTGGAAAGACAACCACCATCAACATGCTGTGCACACTGCTGCGCCCCACCAGCGGCACCGCCGTCATCAATGGGTTTGACGTCGTCACCCAACGGAGCGATGTCCGCAGATCCATCGGCCTCGTGTTCCAAGAGTCCACGCTGGACACGTATCTAACGGCGGAGCAGAACCTACGCTTCCACGCCTACGCCTATGGTGTTCCTCGCGCTGAACGCGAGTAGCGCATTCAGGAGGTCATGGAGTTGGTGGGCCTGTGGGACCGTCGGCACAACAAGGTGCAGACGTACTCCGGCGGTATGCGCCGCCGGTTGGAAATCGCCCGCGGCCTAGTTCATCATCCTCGCCTGCTATTCTTGGACGAACCTACCCTGGGACTGGACCCTCAGACGCGGCGCAGTGTGTGGGACCACGTAATGGAGCTGCGCCAGCGGGAGCACCTGACTATCTTCTTGACGACCCACTACATGGAAGAGGCGGAGAACTGCGACCGGATCGCGGTCATCGACCAGGGCGAGATCATCGCTCTGGACACGCCCAGCCGCTTGAAGGACGCCGTGGGTGGCGATGTCGTCACCTTCTCTGCTCAGGACAACGAGCGCGCGGCCGCGGAGGTCAAGGAACGTTTCGGCTTGGCGCCTGAGGTCCGCGACGGCTCCGTTCGGTTCTCTGTGGCCCAGGGCGATCGATTCCTTCCCGAGTTTATTCGCACGCTGTCGGTGCCGTTGCAGTCCATCAGCTTGCACCGGCCGACGTTGGAGGATGTGTTTTTGAGCCTAACCGGCCGTGCCATTCGTGACGAGGGCGGGAACGGCGGGATGGACATGATGCGGATGCGCATGCGCGCGGGGATGAGACGATGACAGAGGTCTATCGGGGAGTATGGGTAATTGCATATCGGGAGCTTTTGCGGTTTGTGCAGGACCGTCCGCGCATCCTGTCTTCTTTCGCCATGCCGCTCCTGTTTCTCGTAGTCTTCGGCGCGGGCTTCGGCCGTGTCATCCCCTCGCAGGCGCCGGGGGTCGGATACGTCCAGTTCATGTACCCGGGCATCATCTCCATGACGGTGCTCATGACGTCGATTTTCGCGGGCATCTCCGTCGTCTGGGACCGGGAGTTCGGCTTCTTGCGAGAGGTGTTGGTCGCGCCCCTGAGCCGGACGGGAGTAGTCTTGGGCAAGGCCGTTGGCGGCGCCTGTGTGGCCTTGGTGCAGGGCGTCGTCATGCTCGTCCTGGCGCCGTTCTTGAGCGTTTCCCTCAGTTGGACGGCCGTGCTCGAGCTCATCCCGCTCCTCATTGTCTTGTCTATCGTCCTCTCCGGCCTCGGCATATTCATCGCCGCGCGCATGCGTTCCCAGCAGGGCTTTCAGCTGCTGATGCAGCTCCTGATATTCCCGCTCATCTTCACTGCCGGGGTCTTCTACCCTGTCAACAACGTGCCCGTTTGGCTGGAGGTCATCGCGAAGATCAACCCAGCTACTTACGGAGTGGACGCGGTGCGCCAGATCATGCTCGGGACCACCCAGGCCGCGGTAGTATTCGCCGGGCACCGGATGACCATCCTCGACGACTTCGCCATCGTCCTCATCATCGGGGCCATCTTCCTCTCCGCCGCCGTCTACATGTTCAACCGTCAGGAATAGGGGCGCACGGCCTGTGCGCCCTAGGGCCGGGATGGGCGTCGTTCGTCTGAAGCTTTCGACGGGCGACCAGGCGTGCTGTCCCGTTCGTTCTGAGGCTCTCGAAGGGCAAACGGACTTAGCCTGCCACCAACGTCCGCTTCCGGCATGCCCGTCATTCTCATCGGTTATGGCAAGCGTAGCAGGCTGGGATGCCGCAGATTTCGGCTGCCTATCCCGCCCCTTGCTGTTCACCGTTCACTCCTCACGTATACTGTCGCCAACTATTGGAGGAGGTGCGGAATGAAGGTTGACCTGGTCTCCACCACCGCGAAAGACGGCCTGCGGCTCCACGGCATCTACATGGAGCCCACGGGCGCCCCTCGCTCGGACATCGCCATCGACGCCATGCTCATGGTGCACGGCTCCGCCGGCAACTTCTATGCCTCGGCCTCGAACAGGCGCGCGGAGATGCTGCGCGAGAAGGGCGTGGCCGTCGCCCTGTTCAACACTCGGGGGAACAACGTCATCGCCGGGCACGCCGGCAAGGCCAACGTCGGCAACGCCTTCGAGGTCTTGGACGAAACGCGGTTGGACATCGACGCCACCGTCGGTTTCCTGGCGGAGCAGGGCCACAAGCGCGTCGGCATCTGGGGCGCCAGCCTGGGCGCCGTGAAGGTCATCTATGCTCAGGCCCACAACCAGGACCCGCGCGTGGCCGCCGTCATCTCGCTGTCGCCGTTGCGCTTGTCCCACAAATACTTCTTGGCCTCCGAGCTCGGCGCCGACCACAAGCGCTACTGGGAGCAGGCCAAGGCCCTCGTCGACGACGGCAAGCCCGACGAGATCATGCACGTCACCTTCCCCATCGATAGCTGGTTCAGCGCCGGCGTCTACCTCGACCGCCACTGCACAGAGCGCTACGATCTCACCGCCGCCTACTCCGACAAGGACCGCTGCCCGTTGCTGGTCATCGCCGGGAGCGAAGAGCACCACCCCCGGTTGAAGGACGCCGTCCGCGACATCCACGCCTTGGGCAAGAAGGGCTACCCGCA
>JBJKQC010000069.1:0-4446 GCA_046705745.1 Dehalococcoidia bacterium | reverse complement strand
CTCAACCGCTTGTCCGATAAACTGCTCCAGCTTCGTTTGGTCGGTCGCTACCATGGCTTATCTCCTTTTGGTTGCTGTCTACACCACGCTCCGAGCCTGTCTGCCGGAGGCGGTGATGGTCAGTGTGGAGGCAGGTGCTTGCAGCCCGCATGCGGCTCGCTTGCAAGGGGCTTGTGGGTGATTCATCATCGGGGCCTATCCATGGCGCGCGTCGCGAACCGTGGATTCCGCCAGTCCGCGAATAGGAAGGCGACATGCAGTTCCGGGTGCTGGGGCCGCTGGAAATCGTCCGAGCGGGTGAGGCCGTGCTCATCGGCAGCGGCCGGCAACGCGCGCTCCTGGCGGCGCTGCTGGCGCAGTCCAACGCCGTGGTCTCCAGCGACCGTCTAATAGACATCCTCTGGGGCGACAGCCCTCCGCCCAGCGCCGCCGAAACTTTGCAGGCGCACGTTTCGCGGCTCCGCAAGCTTTTGAGTTTGGGTGAGACCTTGGAGGGCCTTATCCTGACTCGTCCACCGGGCTACATGCTGCAAGTGGCGTCGGCGCAGGTGGATGCCTTGCTGTTCGAGCGGCTGTTGAAAGAGTCCCGTGAGGCGGCCGGCACTCCTGCTGAACGCGCCGACCTGCTGGAGCGCGGGCTGACGCTGTGGCGAGGCCAGGCATTCGCTGAGTTTGCTGACCAGGAGTTCGCCCGCGCGGAGGCGGTGCGGCTGGAGGAGCTGCGGCTCAGCGCAACGGAAGACCTAGCGGAGGTCAGGCTGCTCCAGGGCAGACACAGAGAGCTGATCGGCACGTTGGAGGCGCTAGTTGCCCAGCACCCGCTGCGCGCGCGCCCGAGGCTACAGCTGGCCCTGGCGCTCTATCGATCGGGACGCCACGCGGAAGCGCTGCAGGCGTGCCGGCACTTCCGCGATTACCTGGTCACGGAGCTGGGCCTCGACCCACCTCCGATGCTTGAGGAGATGGAGGAGGACATATTGCGCCAGGCCGATACGCTGGCCTGGGCACCATCTTCCGATGACACGGGTGCTGTCGCCACTCAGTCAGCAGGGGTGGCGATGGTATCCGCCCCCATGCCGAGAAACTTCCCGCGTTCAGGGACGCGCTTCTTCGGGCGCGAGGCAGAGGTGGCGGGCGTTATTGAGGCTCTGGCGACGGCAAGGGTACTGACGCTCACCGGCGTGGGCGGTGTTGGCAAGTCTCGGCTGGCCCTGCAGGTCGCCGGCCAGTTGGGTGCCGACTATCCGGACGGCGCCTGGATATGCGAGCTGGCCCCCGTGGTCAGCCCCGACGCAGTCAGCCACGCCATCGCGAGTGCCTTGGGCGTGCAGCAGCCCCAGGGCGGGACCATCGAGGACGCGCTCATCGGGTACCTCCGGGGCCGGCGCCTGCTGCTGGTCATCGATAACTGTGAGCATGTCGTGGCGAGCGCCGCGATGTTGATCGAGGCGATTGTGCGCGCCTGCCCAGGCGTCTCAGTGCTGGCCACCAGCCGCGAGCGGCTTGCCGTCGAGGGCGAGCGCGTCTGGCCGGTGCTGCCGCTTTCGCTCCCGCTCTCCGCGGAGTGGACCGCCGCCCGGCAATCGCCGGCGGTTGAGCTCTTCGTGGACAGGGCACAAGCGGTGCAGCCCGGCTTCGTGTTGGACCGGTCCAATACCGGCGCGGTGGTGGAGATATGCCGGAGGCTGGACGGCGTGCCGCTGGCGCTGGAGTTGGCCGCTGCGCGCGTCCGCTCCATGGCCCCGGCGGATATCGCCGCGCGGCTAGACTCGCGCTTCCGGCTACTGACTAGCGGGCGGAGGGCCGACCGGGGTCGGCACCGGACGCTCCAGGGCGTGGTGGACTGGTCCTACGTCCTGCTCAGCCCCGCCGAGCAGCGGCTGTTCAATCGTTTGTCGGTGTTCGCCGGCGGATTCCTGTTGGAGCAGGCGGAGGCGATTTGCCCGGGCGACGGTGTGGATGCGGATGAAATCGCTGGCCATATCGCCGGCTTGGTGGATAAATCCATGGTCCTGGCTGACGGGGCAGAAGAACGGACCAGGTATGCCCTTTTGGAGACTCACCGCCAGAACGGACGGGAGCGGCTCGAAGAGCAGGGAGAGCTTGACGCATGGCAACGGCGCCATGCGGCGCACTTCGTAAGCTTCGCGGAGCAGGCCGACGAGGGGGTCCGCGGTCCCCAGGAGGCCCGGTGGGTCGCGCTGGTGGACCGGGAATTTGACAACCTCCGGGCTGCGCACGCCTGGACAGTGGCGCGGGGTTACTCAGACCTCGCACTCCGGCTTCCCGCCGCGCTGCACTTTTACGCCGAATACCGCATGCGGAGCGAGGCCTTCGCATGGGCGGAGACCGCTGCGGCAATGCCGGGGGCGGTGGGGCATTCACTGCTTCCGGCTGTCCTGGGCTCTGCGGCGGAGAGCGCGTCCCATCGCGGCGAGTTCCATCACGCCGTTGAGCTTGCGGAGCAGGCGTTGGCCGCCACGCAGGGCCCGGACGACCCCGCCGGCATACGCGCGACGGATACCCTTGCTCATGCTGCCCTTGTTCAAGGGCGCCTGGACGATTGTTGCAAATATGGGGCGGAGACCTTCCGCTTGGCCCAGGCCCTAGGCGACCGCTACCAGATGGCTGAGGCATATGTTGCCTGGGCCTTGGCGCTCGCATACCAGGGCCGCATCGACGCTGCCCTGGCGATGGCGGATGACCTGGGCAAGTTGGCGACGGCCCTCGGTAACCCGACGCTGACCGCCTGGCACCTTCAGGTGCGTGGAGAGGTGCTCGGCGACAGGGACCCCGGCCGGGCCATGAAACTCCTTGCGGAGAGTATCGCCACGTCGCGGTCGGTCCTGAACCGGTTCACCGGCACGGTGGCCCTCGTCTGCCTTACCAGCTTGCAGGGGCGGCATGGAGAGCCACGCGAGGCCCTGGCATCATTCCGCGCCGCCATCGAGGAATGGCGCCGGGCCGGCACGTGGACGCACCAATGGATTACCCTGCGAAATCTCTTAGGACTCTTCGTCCGGCTGGGCGTCGATGGGCCTGCCGCCACGCTCTTTGGCGCCCTCACCTCCGACACCCCCGGAGCGCCCGCGTACGGCGCGGACGCGGAGCAGTTGCGTGCGGCCGAGCACACGCTCGCCTCGCGGCTTGGTGCGGAGCGCTTCGCCGACTTCGTCGCTCAGGGCAGGGCCATGACCGGCGATGACACGGTGGCCTTCGCGTGCGCGGAGATTGATCGCGCCTCGGCGGCGCTGACTGTATCTTAGCTGGCGCCACGACGCTCAGTGGACTGTATAGCGCCGACTGCCTTCACCTTTCATCTGCCATACCGGTCCCGCGCGAGCCTGACGCGAGGCTCGTCCGCCCTGAGGCCATCAAAGCCTAAGTTCATCATGCCAATCTCACCGGCGGCTCGCATAGGCACCCTGGCGCCATGGGCGCATTGCTAAGATACTCGCCACGCCACTAAGATATTCGCAACGCCATTCAACAGGGGAGCGTTCAGATATTGCTTAAGATACAGTGTGGCGTATCGTGAAATGGCACCCAGTATCACGACCCTTCTCTCACGCCATCGGCATGATGGGCGCCTCGAAGGCGCTTATTCCCTACGCCATATGGCGCCATATCTGCACCGAAGTGGCGTACCTCAAGTTACGCCACCGCATTTCAGGACAAGGCAATCCGCTTCTTCTATGGCGTAATATTCTGATATTAAGGTATTTTCAGATACGCTATTATCACTCACCCACTGCTCTCAACAAGTCATCCACACTTTCAACAAGAAGAAAAGGTGAATAGCCGTGGCGTCTCCTGTTGAAGAATTGCGGCCCTACGCCGCGCCATCCAACGTCACCAGTGTCCTAATGCGAGCCCGCTCCCGGAACTTGCCGGATGTCATCGACAACGACTTCCTCCGCGTGGCGGATGTCCCTGAGGCCGCCTATGGCCGCGTCATGCAGGCCCTGCGCTTTCTGGACCTCGTCACGGACGACGGCCGTCCGTCCGATACCCTCCGTGATATCTCCGTGGCGCCGGACCCTAAGTACCGTCAGAAGCTGGGCTTCGCGGTGCGCAAGGCCTACCAGCAGGACTTCCACGAGGCAAATCCCGCGCAGCACACCCAGGCGGAGATCATGGACGCCTTTCGGGCCTATCAACCCCGTTCGCAGACCTCCCGCATGGTCATGCTCTTCCTGGGCCTCTGCCGCGAGGCCGGCATTCCTGTCTTGGAGGCCCCCCGTCAGCGCCAGATGCGCACCGGGCGGGCCGCCAGGCCGGCTCCGGCCTTCCAGCCCGCGTACCAGCCCGCGCTGGAGCCACCGGAGCCCGCGCCCGAAGCCGTCGACGCCGTTTCATCGGCTCCGGGCCGGGTATCGGAAGCGCCGGGCGCTTCTCCCACGTCCGCTGAGATCTCCACGCTCTCCAGCCGGTCCACCGGGTCCA
>JBJKQC010000068.1:0-8002 GCA_046705745.1 Dehalococcoidia bacterium | reverse complement strand
CACCAGGAGATCGCGGCGGCGCTGGTCGGCTGCGACAGGCCAGAGCACGTCCTAGCCAACGTGAAGGCGGTGGACTGGAAGCTGACGCCGGAGGAGCGCACGGAGCTGGACGCCATGACGGACTGGTGGGACGGCGCCCATGCGGTCATCGACAACGATGGCCCGTCGCCCAGGCCGACGGGAGCGTAGGACAGGATGGCCCGCTGGTATCTGGTGCGGCACGGCGAGACGGAGTGGAACGCTCAGCAGCGTATCCAAGGGCACACGGACATACCGCTGAGCGAATCGGGGAAGGAGGAGGCGGCGCTGACCGGCGCGCGTCTCGCCGCCATCCCTTTCGCCGCCGTCTACACCAGCGACCTAGTCCGCACTCAGCAAACGGCGGAGGCCATCCTTGCGGCCCGCTCGTCGTCCCACGTTCGTCGCGGACCCGTCGAAGGGTCTGGGGCAATCGAAGCGCCCGCGCCCGGCGAGGCCCCTCCGGTGCACGTCAGGCCATCGTTACGGGAGCTGCGCTACGGGATTTTCGAGGGTAAGACATGGGAGGAGATACGGGAGCTTGAGCCGTCGCTCCGGGCGAGGCCGCGGGACCTGCACCTGGACTGGGCGCCGGAGGGCGGCGAGACCTTCCGCCAGCTCATCGACCGGCTGGCCGGCTTCGCGCGGGAACTCGAAGAGCGGCACGCCCATGACGACGTGCTGGTGGTATCGCACGGAGGCGCGCTACGGGCGCTGGTGGTGGCGCTCCTCGGCCTACCCTACGAGGCGTTCTCCCGTATCCGGGGCCTGGCGCCGGCCAGCATCTCCATTGTCACGAGAGAGCGCGGCAGCCAGGCACTGACGGCGTGGAACGACATCGGCCACCTGCTGAGGGGGTGAGGCAATTCGGGCAGCCGCACCATCGGCCGCTACTGTGGATTGTTCCGGAGCCAGGCGGCGTAGTCGGCGACGCCTTTTTCCAGATCGAACTCAGGCACGTAGCCGACGTCCTTCTTGATGCGCGTGAGGTCCATGACCGGCTTCTCCGGCATGCCGGGGGTACGGCCGGGCTTCATGGCGGCCAGCTTCGCCTCAGGAAAGACCTTCTTTACTGCCTCGAAGGTCTCCTTGTTGGATGCGGCACGCCCCGAGCCGACGTTGTACGTGTCGTGGGCCAGGCGCGGGTGCATGTGCACCATCTGGATGCCGCGCGCCACGTCCTTCACATAGGTCCAGTCGCCCTGGTCGTCCTCCAGGATGACGCCATTGGGCCGGTCGCTGAAGTCGGGCTCCACGCCTTTGAGCGCCGCGTGCACCATGCGGCTGACGGGGTGGAACATGCTGTAGTAGAGCGGCCCGTAGATGCTGCCGATGCGCAGGAAGGCCACGTCAAGACCGGCGCGGGAGGCGTAGTGTGAGGCGTGGACCTCCATGCCCTTCTTGAAGGCCTCGATCTGGTTCTTGGAACTCAACGGCAGGGGCATGTCCTCGGTATATGGGCCGCTCCGGAGGCTGCCGTAAACGGACTGGGAACTGGCCAAGGAGACGCGCCTCAGTCCAAAGGCGCGGGCCGCCTCCAGGATGTTCTGCAGGCCGACGGTGTAGATGTGGTAGTCCACGTGGGGCGAAATCCCACGCGCGGGCGGGGCGGCGAAGGAGACGATGCTGTCCGGCTTCGTCCGCTTGACGACGTCGAAGACCTCGTAAGGGCTCGTGACATCCAAACGCTCGATTGACACACGCTTGCCGATCTCGGCGTTGAGCACGTCGGGCACGCGCCGGGCGCTATGCTGGGTGATGACGACGTTCTCGCCGACCTCAAGGAACCGCAGGGCCGTGTTGAGCCCGATGAAACCCATGCCGCCGATGATGAGGACCACGGCTTCTCCCTCCATGGTAGGACTGGGCCAACGGTAGGACTGGGCCAACGGCCACTCCGCCGAAGGCGCCATATTCATATCACGGTTGGGCATGCTATGGGACGTGCGCGGGCAGCTGAGTAAGTGGCGATTGGCTGCAGCCCCATCCTGGTCTTCTCCCATCAATAGGGGCGGAATTGAAGAATAGGGAAAAGACAGATGGTAGGGCTGTATGGAAATCGGCGCAGCGACCGGATAGGATGCCGACGCCGTGATAAACGAGCTACCTACGCCCGAATCCAGGTCCGGACCAAGCGAGCGCCAGCTTCCCCATGCGCTGCGCACATTCCAGTCGCTCGTTGTCCCGAACTATCGCTCGTATTTCACGGCGATGTTCTTCTACTTCGCCGCCATGCAGATGACGGTGCTGGTGCGCCCACTGCTGGCCTACGATCTCAGCGGCTCTCCCCTGGCACTTGGATTGACGGTGGCCGCCAACAGCGCGCCGTCTTTGGTCCTGTCTCCATGGGCCGGGGCGTTGGCGGACAGGGTCTCCATGCGCGGCATCTTACAGGTCTGCGCCGTGGGCATGGCGGTGCTGGCAGGCATAACGGGACTTGGCGTCGCGCTGGGCGTCTTCCAATGGTGGGATATCGCCATAATCGGCCTGGTGCAGGGCTCCGTCATGACGTTCATTACGCCCACGCGGCGCGCCATCATCCCCAGCCTGGTGCCCAAGTCCCACCTCTTGAACGCCGTCTCGTTGCACACATCGACCCAAAACTTGAACCGTACCATCATGCCCGCCATTGCCGGCGTTGTATTTCAGTTCTTCGGCGCGCAGTGGGCGCTCTGGCTGATAGCCGGGATGTATGTGCTCGCCATAACACTGCTCTTTTCCGTCCCTATGGTTAAGCGCGAGCGCGCATCTCGCAAGTCCTCCATGGCCGGATCCGTGGGCGAAGGCTTCCGCTACGCCCTCCGGAACAAGACTCTCCGCAACCTGCTGCTGATTGGGCTGGTGGGGTCCGTTTTCGGGCAGCCGATCCAGCAGTTACTTCCGCTGTTCGAAAAGCCCTTGGGCATGGGAGCGGCCCAGATCGGCCTCCTCTTCACCTTCATGGGGATAGGCTCTCTTATGGGCTCCACGACGGCCGCTTCGTTGGGTGATTTCAAGCACAAGGGTCTGCTGCTCATCGGCTTCTTCACCATGCTTGGCCTGTCCATCGTAGCCTTTGCCGCGTCTGGCATTTACCTGGTCGCCTTGTTCATGATGATTCCCGTGGGGATCGGCTGGTCCGGACGGACGGCCGTTTACCTGGCCACGCTCCAGTCCTACTCCGACCCTTCCATGCACGGGCGAGTGATGGCCCTGAACTCCATGCAAAGCGGGCTGATGCCGTTCGCCGTGCTCGTGATAACCGGCCTGGCCAGCTCCATTGGCCCGCAGTGGGCTATGGGCCTCGCCGGAGGCGTCATCCTCGCGTATGGCCTTTGGGAGATGCTCTTCTCCAGAACGGTGCGCGAGTTGCATTAGCAGACTATTGCTCCAGCCCTCAGACGGCCTCCGCGTTGTGTGACGTTTTACACGTTCGCCATAAAACAGCGCCATGTCTTCACAATGTCTTCACATGCCTGGCCTACCATCTCTTGTGCCGCTAGACACTGTCATTGACTTCACGCGACGAAGGCTTCCAAGAACCGGAGGGGAAAGGGTATGTCCGCGACAACGTTCGTGTTGCTGAGCTTCGAAGGCCCCGACCCCTATGCCAATGCGGGAGGGCTATCGGCCCGCATCACCGGATTGAGCAGCGAGCTTGCGGAATTGGGCTATACGACCCACCTGTTCTTCGTGGGAGATCCTCGCCTGCCGGGCGATGAGGTCAGGCAGAACGGCTGTCTGCACTTGCATCGGTGGTGTCAGTGGATCAGCACCTACCATCCTCACGGCGTTTATGACGGCGAGGAAGGCAAGGTGTGGGACTGGTCTAGGTCCTTGCCAGACTGGCTTGTAGCCAACGTCTTGGAGCCGGAGATAGGCGAGGGCAATGCCGTGGTCGTGCTCGCCGAGGAATGGCACACCGTCCAGTCGCTCATTACACTGAGGAGAGCCGTCGACAGCAGGGGATGGCAGGACCGGGTGTCCCTCTTGTGGAATGGGAACAATCCTTTTGGGTTTGACCGGATACCCTGGCAGGAGTTGAACTCGGCCGCGGCAATCACCACGGTGAGCCGGTACATGCGGACCCTGTTAGCCCAGCGCGGCATCGAGGCCCGCGTCATTCCCAATGGTATCGGGGAAGAGTGGCTGCAGCCGCATGACGCGCTAACGTCTGAGGTGATGAGCGAGTTGCTGGCGGGCCGGACCAGCTTGACCAAGGTGGCGCGCTGGGACCCGGACAAGGGCTGGGATCAAGCCGTCGAGGCTGTCTCTATTCTCAAACGTATCGGCATGCGTCCCCTGCTGTTCGCCCGGGGAGGCCTCGAAAGTTATGGGAGCGAAGTGCTCCGGCACGCCCAGGAGCGCGGCCTCGACGTGCGTTTCGCATCGTGGGAGCGGCCGGCCGTGGGCGCCATGGTCGACGCCATGTACCATGCCATGGACAGTGATGTGATCGTACTGAATGCGCCGCTGAACATGGAGCAGCAACGGGCGCTGTTCCATGGCAGCGGGGCAGTGCTAGCCAACAGCCACCGCGAACCTTTCGGCCTGGTCGGACTGGAGGCCATGGCCTGCGGCGGCGTGGCCATGGTCGGTTGCAGCGGCGAGGACTACGCCACCGCGGGCCACGACTCGATCTCCCTGCAAACATCGGACCCATGGGAGATCGTGCACAATGTAGCAGCCCTCCACGACTCGCCAACGAAGGAAATGGCCTTGCGCAGGTCCGGCCGCGACTCCGCCGCGCGCTACACTTGGAACTCGGTCATCCGGCGCTGCCTTTTCCCTGCGCTCAAGCTCGTAGGGGTGGTGAACCTAGCCCCGGGACAGGAGCCTCGGCCCCGTCGATGCCCAAACACCAACGGACCGCAGGACCGGGTGCTGCTCTCGCGTGAGTCCTTTCCGCAGCAGCCCGCTCGAGGGCTTGTACTAGACGAGCCGCTTCCCCTGCCGGCGGCGTGAGCTCGCCAGGCGTGGCAAGCCAGACCCCTATGAGTCTTACCCCCTTCCTAACCTTCCCCCTCAGGGAAGGAAAAGAGCGGTGTTACCGCGCGCGGCGGAGGCGCCAGGAGCGGTTGACGCGCTCCCAGCCGAGGTGCGGGTAATAGGTGTCCGCGCCTTCGCTGGCGGTGAGGACCATGTTGACGTGGGCGCCGGTCGCTTCCCGCAGTCGCAGCAGCAGATCCTTGCCAATTCCGCGACGCTGGTAGTCGGGCTCGACGGCGAGCTCCGCCACAAAGCAGTAGTAGGCGAAGTCCGAGAGCGCTCGCACGAACCCGGCCAGCCGCTCGCCGTCCCTCGCCGTTATCAGCACATCGGCGTTGTCCAGCATCCGCTGGACGCGCGCGAGGTCGTCCAAGGGACGGGCAAACCCGTCCTTGCTCAGGAGGTCGGCCGCCTCCTCGGCCGTCAACGGCCCTCCGATGGAATAGGTGATGGTCACGCCAAGTACTCCCTTTGCCACCGCGCGAACTGCTCGCTGCCCAGGGCCACAGCCGTCTCCTCGGCCGATGGCTGTACCGGCGCTCCCTCCGGGCCGCCGCCGTCCGCTTGGTGCTTGAGCGAGTCGTAGACGGCCTTGACCGCAGCCCCAAAGGACAGGTGGCCTCGCAGGGCGATTCTCACGCCGTAGGAGGCCAAGGTGGCGTTGTCCATGGCCGCGGGGGTCGTGCCGAGCATGAAGGGCAGGTCCGTCACCTTGCGCACGGCCTCTAGCTGCTCGACGCGGCGCGCTCCCATCAGGAACAGCGCGTCCACTCCCGTTTGGGACATAGCCTCGGCCCGCTCCACGGCGTCCTCCAAGGAGGTCACGGCCAAGGCGTGAGTCCGGCCCAGCAGCACCGTCTGCGAGTCTTGGCGGGCATCGACCGCGGCTCTGAGCTTGGCAGTCATCTCCTCGACGGAGATGAGCTCGTCCTTGGTCTTGCCGAAGGTGGCGGGCAGGACCGTGTCCTCGATGGTCATGCCACTGACTCCGGCGTTTTCCAGTTCTTGGACCGTGCGCATGACGCTGAGGGCATTGCCGTAGCCATGGTCTGCGTCCACGATCATGCTGATGTCCGACACCCGGGTGATCCGCTGGACCTGACCGGCGAGCTCGGTCAGCGTGAGGACGGCCAGGTCGGGGGCCGCCAGCACCACGGCGCTGGCGATGGAGCCGCCCAGCATGCCGACCTCGAATCCCAGGGCGCCGGCGATGCGCGCCGAGATGGGATCGAAGACCGACGCCGGCCGGATGCACTCGCTGCCTTGCAGGTAACGCCGCAGGCGCTTACGACGCTCGGTGAAGTCCATAAGCCAACCTCCTCAGGACCGGACTCGCCGGATGATAGCAGTTGGGCGAGGAGCGAGAGGTCGCATGACGGCCTCCTGAAAGGGGATTTGGGCGATGGGTCCGAAGCCATAGTGCTATGCATTCTGCACTTGCCAGGCCGTTCTTCAGTAGGCGTTTCTTGGTAATGAAGCCTTGGATGGGAGCAAAGTGCAGAATCGTCGCGGAATGGTAGAGAGAATATATGTACTATTATACCGCGAATCGGTGATTTGCGGAAGGTGTCGACGAACCGCTCCTTCGCCATAGCGTCTTTCCTGTAACCTATGCCCAGAAACCTGCTCTCCGAGACCGCGTGCGAGGCGCCGGACGATCCTATCGCCGCGTAGGTTGCCAGAGAAACGTTCGATCGGGTTCGGCCCACCATCCGTTCGAAGCGACCCTTCGACAGGCTCATCGCGGGCTTTCGGCGGAATCGGCCATGCACCGGCACGCTAAGGCGCCAGCAAGGGAAGGGAAATCAGGCCGGGCCGGTGAGCGAGCGCGGTGCGAGGTCAAACCTGGGCGAGCCGCCGACTCGCCCCTACGCGGCACCGGCGGCTGCATTTTCCAAGGAATTCAGCGATGGTGGGTTACCCTACCACCAGAACCGCTGAAAGCACGCATCTGATAGAGAAAGACGTCCTGCACGGCAAAAGTCCCTGGGTTCCGGTCCGAGTAGGACTCGCGACTCCTGTCGGAGCTTTCGCCGGAACGACGGGGAGGCGCGAGTTTTCGAGGCAATGACGGTTATCCGCATTTCGTTTACGGAGGAATTCAGCCAGCCGGGCTGCGCCCGCGCCAGCAAGGAAGGAAAATGAGGCACGGCTGTGGCGGCGAACCTAAGGCGCCCGCCACGCCGGTTCGTCCTTCGACTGCTTCGCGCTCCCCGATTCGTCGTTGCGATACGGGGTCTGCGACAGGACGAGCGGAATGACCCCACCCCGGGGCGAGCCATGGCACCGGCGAGCGCTATTTTCCAGCGAATGACGGAGAGGGTATTTTCGAGGCGATGGGCATGGACACTTACACACCCAGCACAGCCGGCGACCGCGTTGGCGCCTTGGCCGCATTGCGCGCACCCGGCTTCCGCCTCCTCTGGGGCGCTAACCTATTCGCGGCCATCGACATGAACGTGCGGACGGCTATCCATGGATGGCTCGTGCTGGGCCTTTCCAATGACTCGGCCTTCTGGGTCGGTATCTACGCGCTGCTGCTGGGCCTGGGCCAGTTCTTCTTCTCCACCGCCGCGGGCGCCCTCCTGGACCGCTTCCAGCGCCGCACCGTGCTCCTCATCGAGATTACCCTGAGCGCGACGATCGCCATCGGCCTGGCCGCGGCCATCGTCACCGGCGCCATGTCGCTCTGGATGGCGCTGCTCGTGGCGCCCGTCATCGGCTGCCTGCGGGCCGTACGATTCATTGGCATGCACCGCTTCGTCTACGACATCGTAGGCCCGCGGCAGCTCGTCAATGGCATTTCTCTGTGGCGGCTTTCGTCCGCACCCATGACGATCTTCGGCGCCATCCTGGCCGGCTGGCTCATCCAGTCCGCGGGCATTGGATCTGCCTACGCGTTCATGGGCCTCTGCGACGTCATCGGGCTGTCGCTCCTGGCCCTCATTCGCGTCAGAGGCGAGGTCGCACAGACCGCCGGCAACCTCCTGAAACAGATGGCCGAGGGGCTGCGCTA